>JAGXOH010000004.1 GCA_023659985.1 Candidatus Falkowbacteria bacterium LH_S3
GTTTTGAATTTTGAGCTTTGGTTTTACGTTTTAAGTTTTAAGTTTTGAGTTTCAACTATATTTCATTTAATTTTTGGTTTTAAGTTTTGACTTTTGGTTTTGAACTTTGAGTTTTGAGTTTTGAGTTTCAATCATATTTTAATTCAGTTTTGAATTTTGAGCTTTGGTTTTGAGTTTTAAGTTTTGAGCTTTGAATTTCAATCATATTTCATTTGACATTTGAGCTTTGTCATTTGGATTTCATTTAAATTTTGGATTTTGGATTTCATTTATAGTATTCTCTCAATGCTTCCAGCCAATTTCTTAATGGTTCCAGCTTGGTGTTTATTAAAATGGAATATTTCGGTCTTTTAGCCTGCCGATTAAAATTGATTGAACTTACCGGGTTTAAATTGATTTCATTATTATCTTTTATTTTAAACAATTCTCTGGCAGCTTGATACCAACTAACAGCTCCACTACCAGTAATATGATAAATTCCGTATGATTTTTTATCTTTAATTAATTCTTTAACTTTATCAGCTAGATCCGGTGTATATGTAAAACAGCTAATTTCTTCGTTATACACCATTTTGAACTCCTTTCTTTCCTCGCTCAGCTCCAACACTTTATCAAAAAAGTTCTTTTTCGCTTGCTGACTGTCACTTACCGGACCAAACAGTTTGGAAGTTCTCACCAAATACCATTTCAAACCTGTCCCGCTTCTGGAGATCAATTCCTCTTCTCCCATCCTCTTGGTTTTACCGTATTTATTAACAGGACCGGTCTTATCATTTTCCACATACCCCTCTTTTTTATCACCACTAAAGACATAATCTGAAGAAAAATGAATTAAAATAGTATTGGACTCCAAGGCGGCATCAGCTAAAAACCCAACTGCTTTGCCGTTGATTAATTTTGCCTTCTCAAATTCTTGTTCACTCTCTTCACACTTATCAACCGCATTATAAGCAGCTGCATTGATAATAATATCCGGATCCACCTCTTTTATTTTATTCAATGTTAATTCTTTATCACCAATATCTACATCCTCTTTATCCCAACCTATGACTTCATATTCTTTTTCTTTACAAAAAACTTGAAATAATTGTCCTCCCAAATTACCATTAGAACCTAAAATTATAACTCTGAACATATTCTAAAATTAATAAAATAAGCTAATTTTAGATTATGATAAATTAATTTAACCGCTTTGTCAAAAACTGTGGCATTGCTGTCATTTTTCATTTAAAAATATCATACCTAAAACATTTGCCTCATGCCTAAGGCAAATTATTCTTTCAACTTTCAACAATTAAACTTCGTTTAATTCTCTTGGAATCCAATCTATCTGAACTTATTCAATTACTCCCATCCCTTTCCTTGTCTAACAAGCAAATGCTTGGCACTAAGAGGATCTGCCATAATTTCTTTAACCGTCTTTTCCATTCTAGTTCCTTGAGATCCTTTGATCAACACCAAATCTCCTTTACTTAGTCTTTCTTGGATAAATTTGCCTGCTTCTAAATTATAGGAAAAATGGAAAATATCTTCTTTTTTCATTCCGGCTTTCCTGGCACCATTAGCTATATCCCTAGCTCTTTCACCCACAACCACTAATTTATCTACACTTAATCCAGCCACTCTGGCACCCACCTCCCTATGAGCCTTTTCCGTGTACCTACCTAATTCAAACATATCTCCTAAAACAGCAAATTTTTTAGCTTTATTATTAACCGAAACTCTGTCCAAGAAATCAAGCGCTATATTGCAAGCCTGAGGAGAAGAATTATAAGTATCATCTATTATAATAGTGTCTTTTATTCCATCTATCAACTTCATTCTTCCAGGAGGAGATTGAAAATCTTTTAAGGCATTAGATACTTCCACCAAATTCATATCAAAAGCTATTCCAACTGCAGCAGCAGCTAAAGCGCTATAAATTACCGAATATCCCAAAACATTAGACAACCTAACCGGTACCACTGAGCCTTTATAGTTTATTTTAAAATTAATCCCAGGCAGTGATGACGAATTCTTATCTTTCTCAAAATTAAAAAATATGTTTTGAGCTCCTACATCAGCTTCATCCAAAAAACCATAACTTAAGACCTTAGCATAACTTTCCTCAGATAATTCCCTGGTTTTATCATCATCATAATTTAAAATAGCCCATCCTTTCCGCTTCACTCTCTCTATTAACACTCCTTTTTCTTTTTGTATTCTCTTTGTGGATTTGAAAAATTGAAGATGAGAAGCTCCTATGGCAGTAACCACTCCTATGTCACATTTGACAATATCAGCTAAATACTCCATATCTCCTGGTTTATCCACCCCCATCTCTAATACCAATATTTCAGGATAATCTTTTTTTGTAAAAATAATCAAGCCCAACCCTTTTAGAAATACCTTTATCCAACCCTTAATTGATTTACCCCTTGCCTCATCTCCGATAATGGTTAAGGGCACTCCTAATTCATTGTTATAATTCTTTTGGCTCCTCCTTGTCTTGTATTTTGACTGCAAAACAGTATAAACAGCCTCTTTAGTAGATGTTTTACCAACACTGCCGGTAATACCTATAATTTTTGGCTTATATTTGGCTAAAATTATTTTAGACAATATTTTTAATTTAAATTGAATAATCTTTTTCATAAACTGATGACAAATAAATTTTATAAGAATAGTTTAAAAATCTTATCTTATTATTCAAATTATGACCAATTTAATTTCTTATCTATCTTTTGATACCTGATAATAATCAAGTATAAATTCAGACATTTCTCCAAAAACTGGAGCCGCTGAAGAGGCTGAATACAAAGCGTTTCCGGGATTGTCCAATTTTACCAACATTACAAACTTAGGATCCTCAATTGGGGCAAAACCAACAAAGCTATGAATGGTTTTGCTGCCATAGCCTTTTGCATTGGAAGACGCTACTTGAGCAGTACCTGTTTTCCCTCCTACATAATATCCATCCACGGCAGCTAATTTAGCATGGCCTCCTTCAACCACATTAACCAACATTCCAGACAAAAGTGAAGCTGTTTTATCTGAAATAACTTTTCTTAATTGTATGGGCCTAGTTACATCCTCTTCTCCGTTAGCATGAATAATCTTTTTAACTATAAACGGTTTCATTAAAATACCGTCATTAGCTATAGCTGCATAAGACATAACTAACTGCAAAGGAGTAACTGAAATACCTTGACCATAAGAAGCCGTGGCTCCATAAATCTGAGGCACCTTTTCCTTTGCTAAACTTTCTATATCCCCCTTAGCTTCAGACATAAGCTCAATTCCTGTTTTCTGCCCAAACCCGAATTCTTTCACATAATCAGCAAACTTATTGGCACCCACTTGCTTCATGGCATAAATAGCGCCGGTATTTAAAGAATGCTCTAAAACATAATTCATATTCACCACTCCGTGACCACCCTTTGTTTCATAATCAGAGTTTTTTATAGGCTTATCCCAACCATCAACCATTATTTTCCCTTTATCCTTATATTCGGTTTGAGGAGTAACAGCTCCCTCGTTTAAAGCAGCCGCCATAGTTATGGTTTTAAAAACAGATCCTGGTTCGTATTGTTCAAAAATCGCAGGATTATTATAAGTTTTCATATCTTCCACTTGACTATATTTATTTGGGTCAAAAGTAGGATAAGAGCACATTGCCAAAATACTTCCGGTTTGGGGCTTAACCACTATTATACTACCGCTGTCAGCCGCATACTTTCCCACTGTTTGCTTAATCTTTTCACAAACAAAAAATTGGATACTTTGGTCAATAGTAAGGACTAGATCGCTTCCATCCTTAGGCTTCACATATTCTCTATCATTTACAATCATAAGATCTTTAGTAGCTCCCCTGCCGTAAGTTGTTGAACCATATTCCCCTGAAAGCTCTTTATTAAAAAATCCTTCCAAACCGTAATTTCCCTGCTTTTCTCCTTCATCATAATTTACAAACCCTAAAATATGAGCAGCCACGGTATCTTCTGGGTAATAACGATAACTTTTGATTAAATGGGAAATCCCTTTAATATCCACATGTTTTAACTTGGCTTCAGTATCAGTCTCAGAAAAATCATCTTTCTTAACAAAAACTTCCCCATCCTTAATAACCAAATCTTCCGGTGCCACAGTCATCTCTTCATTACTTAACAAAACAGCATATAAATCTTTTAAAACAGACTTTTTCACTTTTTTATGCAAAGGTTCATAAGGGTCATTTTCCTTGGTTAATGTTTGCGCATAACTCTCTATGCTCTGTTCTTTTCTCTTTTTTATCTCATCCTTAATATCAGAATGTCTATCCTTCTGCCACTGTTGTTGTTTTTTTTTAAGTTTATGTTGTTTTCGTATTTCCGCTTCCTGTTCCCTCCGTTCTTTTTGGCTTAAGTCAGAAGAGATAGTGCTTAATTCGTCTTCTAAGGATTTTTTATCTTTTTCTTCAAAATACTGCCTTACTTCTCTTTCAATTTTTTGTTTATCAAAAATATTATAAAGTTTACTAGATATTTTATTGGCTTTCCACCTATTCTTTATTTCTTTAGGAATAGCATAGACAAGGGTATAATCCCTATTGGTGGCCAAGGGATATAACTCTTCCTCACCTTTACCCTCTCCTCTTTCTATAAGAATATCCCCTCTCTCCGATTTTACTTCCGCAGAAACTTGGTGTTGGCTTTTGGCCATGGCATTGTAAAGATCATTTTTTTGAATTTGAAGATCAAACAATCTATAAATCAAGGCTCCTCCTAATAAAAAAACAATCGCCAATATTATATTAATGCGATTGTTATATATATTTTTATTCTTTTTTTTGCTGTTAACGGTCTTCCATTTTCTCATGAAAAATAATTATGAATTAAAATCGCAAATTATAAACGAAACACAAAACAAGTGCCAGAAATTAAAAAATGTAAATTATTATAAACAATTTATTATTTTTTTGCCATCATGTCACTCATAGAAGAAATATAATCAATATTATCAGCCGATACCATACTTAAATCTTTTGTTTTTTTGACTAAATGATTATAAGAGCGCAAAGACATAACCTCTAAACTAATCTTTTTGTTCTTTTCTGCCAGCTCCTCTTTTTTTTCTTTTAAATTCTGCAATTTAAACCCTTTAACAGTTAAATCGTTGACTACTATAACATAACCCACAGCCATAACAATGATACACAAACATAAAAATATATTTAAAATTTTTAGATAATAATCTTTTTTTATTTGCTTGCCGCTTTTTTGCAATTTCATATCATTTTTATTTTTTACAAAAATATTAAATAATGAATTGTTTGATTGTTTAGAGTTAAATCTTTTCTGCCACCCGTAGTTTAGCGCTTCTGGAACGAGGGTTGGCTTGTTTTTCCTTAGCAGTCGGCGTTACCACTTTTTTGGTTATAACTTTTACTTTAGCTTTATGTCCGCATTGACATTGCCAAGCTTCTGGTGGGCAGATGCAATTTTTTGCTTCCTGCCTGAAAAAATTTTTCACTATCCTATCTTCCAAGCTATGATAGGAAACCACAGCCACTTTACCTGTTGGCACTAATAGATCAATAGCTTGAGGAAGAGCTTTTTGCAAATTGCTCAATTCTTCGTTAGTAGCTATTCGCAAAGCTTGAAAAGTTTTGGTAGCTGGATGAATTTTTTGGTGTCTTGAATAAGGAACGCTATCCTCTATGATGCTTTTTAATTTTCCTGTTGTTTTTATATTCTGTTTCTTTCTCTCCTCTACTATTTTTTTAGCTATACGAGCTGCATATCTCTCTTCTCCAAAATTTCTAATAATTGTTAATAATTCTTGTTCTTTGTAATGATTAACAATTTCTTGGGTTTTTCCTTCTTCTTTATGGCTAAATGCCATATCTAAGGGGCGGCCGTCTTGGAAGGAAAAACCTCTCTCCCTATCATTTAATTGATCAGAAGAAAGCCCCAAATCAAATACGATTCCGTTAAATTCAATCTTTCTCCCAAAACGACCTATGATCAAATTCTTTAACTTTCCAAAAGATCCATTAATTAAAAAAATATTTTTTAGACTTTTTTCTTTTATAACTTCTTGAAATTCACTAATAGCTTTTTCGTCCTGATCTATGGCCATTATTAAGCTTTGTTCACCCGCCTTCTTTTTAAGGGCTAAGGTGTATCCTCCGGCTCCCAAAGTGCAATCTATAAATTTTTGTCCTTCAGCTGGTTGTAAATAGTCTATTATTTGATCTATTAGAACCGGAATGTGCTTACTAGCCATCACAATATGATTATTGGTTTAAAGGATCATTTCCTGAACCCTTTTCCACTCCATCCATATAACCGTCTCCGTCAGTGTCCTGATTATTTGGATTAGTTCCTAATTCTTGTTCCCATTCATCAGATAATAAATCATTATCACTGTCTTGCTTCTTTTTAGCTCCGGAATAAGTAATGCCTTGCATTATATTCCAATCTTCAGTGTCTTGGGGTGTCCGCCCAAATATGCTTTTAAAAATTTGAATTCCTTTTTTCTCGCTATTTAAATTCCTGTTTTCAGCTCTTTGCCTTAAACCATAAGTCATGACAGTCACTGCAGCGTTATCATGAGATTTGTCCATATTTGGTATTCTGTCATATATTTCTTGAAAACGTTCTTTGGCATCTGCTTCCGCTTTTTGATTTCTTATAGTGGGCCATCTGCCGTTAGCAATCTTTAAGGCATCCTCTAATTCGGTTTCCTTGTTGGGTAGTTTACCAAAAGCTTTTTTGTACGAATGCATAACCGCAGCCCTCTCGCCGAGACCTAATTGATGAGTGTTATTGTTGGCTCCATAAGTCAAAAAATTCTTGATTGATTTTATAGTTGTTTGCGAAATATTAGAAGATGTGCCGAGTAATTCTTTCATCTTCTGATTCGATTTTTGTTTCATCAACTCGGCGTTCTGCTTTAGCTGTTCAACTTGTTTACTTACATTCTGTTGCATCATTTCCTGCTTTTTTTCAGAGATCTTTTCTAGGTATTCATCAACTTCTTCTAGCC
Organism: Candidatus Falkowbacteria bacterium LH_S3; assembly: GCA_023659985.1. Classification (GTDB taxonomy): domain Bacteria; phylum Patescibacteriota; class Patescibacteriia; order Patescibacteriales; family JAGXOH01; genus JAGXOH01. The sequence continues at coordinate 7,009 of JAGXOH010000004.1, forward strand.
ATTCATCAACTTCTTCTTGTTTTTGCTCTTTTTTCCTATTTTTCTGTTGCGTCATTTCCTGCTTTTTCTCCAACATTTCCTGCTTTTTCTCCAACATTTCCTGCTTTTTCTCCAACATTTCCTGCTTTTTCTCCAACATTTCCTGCTTTTTCTCAGAGATCTTTTTTAGCAATGCATCAACTTCGCCGTTTCTTAAGTGTTTAGCCATGGAACTAACCTCTTTTCCAAAATTATCCGGATGACACCTACCCTCCTTTTCAACTTCAACTCCTGTATTGGAAGATATCCAACTATTGGGATAGGTTTGCCCGTCATCCCCGCAAACAGGATTATAATTCTGCGGAGATTCTGAAGATTGTTTTTGATCTTGATATTCAGGAAAACAATAAAAACCTCCTTCCTCACCAGACTTTTCATATTTTGCCAACCCTGGGCAACAACTCATATCACCTTCAACCATTCCGGCTTTGCCAATACAAATATCTTCATTCTCTTCCTCTTCATTCTCTTCCTCTTCATTCTCTTCCTCTTCATTCTCTTCCTCTTCATTCTCTTCCTCTTCATTCTCTTCCTCTTCATTCTCTTCCTCTTTATTTTGATACCTAAACATACTTTCAGACTCAACCTCGTTTTCTAAAGTTGAGGTAGCCGTGGAAGTGGAGTTAGCCGCATCAATATCCGTTATCGCGAATAAACCAAATACGAAAACACATACAAACAAACCCACTAATAATTTAATGTTTGTTAATTTAAATGCTCGTTCCATAAATTGTTAAAGTTAAAATTAAGATTAAGATTAAAGTTAAATAATTATCTTCTAAACTCCCATTTCACCTAATTTTTGTTTCATAAATTATTAAAATTAAAAATTATTTTAAACTCCCATTTCACCTAATTCTTCAGCTATATCATTGCTATTCTCCTCTGCTCTGGTCTTGTATTTATCCCAAGCTTGTTTATTCCAAATTTCTAAACGGTCATAAACTCCAGCAATCACCACCTTCTTCTTAAGGTCTGAAAATTTTCGCAAATACTCCGGAAGACTAACCCTACCCTGACTATCAAAATCCACATCCATGGCACCGGCTAACATATGCCGAGAAAAAGCCCTGGCCTTGGATTGGCTTATAGGTAGGTTGGCAAATTTCTCAGCCATATCTTCCCATTTCTCCTTAGGATACAAAAAAAGGCAGTTATCTAACCCCTTAGTCACAACCGCCCCTTTTTTAAACATATTTCGAAATTTAGCAGGAACTGCCAATCTGCCTTTGCTATCCAAATTGTGGCTATACTCACCAATAAACATAATATTATGTAACTTCTAATATATAATTTATCTCTCTCCACTTTTCCCCACTTTTTACCATCTGTGGACTATTATATACCACTGCTCCGTTATAGTCAACCATTTTTTCCCACTAATTTTTAGCTAAAATTAGATAAAAAAATCACAAAACAAAAAACCCTTAAATAAATTTAAGGGTTTTTTAAAAAAGATTGTGGATAATATTCACAAATTATCCACAACCTTTATATAGTAATATTAGGTTCTTTATTATATACAGGTTGAACCATAGAGAGACCGTTGACCTGTTTTTCTTGGCCAGGAGAGTCGGTTCCTACCACTGGCACGCCCCAAGCATAACCCAGGGCATTGGCAACAACAATACCGATCCTAACCGAGGTAAATGTCCCACCCTTATTCTCTACTTCTATTTCTTTTATCTCTGAAACAGCTCTTCCGCTTTGATTTATCACTTGCTCGATCAAGGGCAATAATTTTTCAGACTGCTCGTATTGAGCCGACTGGCTCTCCTCTTTTACCACGCCTTCAGCCTCTATCAATTTGATCTCTATTTTAGTACTATTGTTTTTTATGGAGTTGATGTATAGCTTCATTGCCATATTAGCCTATTGTTAAGTCTTATTTTATTTTTCACAATTGAGCAATGTAACAATTTTATATTCATTTTGTTCTCCCTTATGTTTAAATTTAATAAACTTTATTTTAATAGATTTTTTAGAAAAATAGCCTGCCTATAAACATCAATAGTGTCTTTAAGAATATTATCCCAATTATACCTCTCTTCTACTCATATTTTAGCAGAAATATCTTTATTTTTCACCAAAGCCGGATTCTCTAAAAGATAGGCCAATTTTTCAGCCAAATCCTTTGGGTCTTTGTTCTTAAAAGAAAAACCGGATTCTTGAAATTTGTTTTTAAAACTATGTCTTTCTTTCAAGTCAAAATAATCTACAAAAAAATACAAGCAAGAAAAAAGAACCAATTTAAAAAACAAAGAAACAAAAACCCAAACGCCTGACAAAAACATACATAACAATAAAGAAAGATAAAAAGCCCTACCTTTAATTAAATTCTAATTAGATAGAGCTTTGGATTGTAAGGTTAAATTAATCTAATCTCATTTAATCTCTTGTTCTCTTTTTTGATAGCTCGCCGGAACTGGCGAGATTTCCTCGATTCCGGTACTTACCAGAAATTCATATCCTGGTTTACCCTCCTTACTATACCTACAAAATTTGGAGCTTTCGTCCATCCAAACGTGATAGGATTTTGAACTTTTAGCCCAACATCTGACCCAGAACCATACGGTTCCTTGGTCAGAGGAAAAATTGATGTAGGCCGGAATATGACCCTCCTTCAACTCCCCGGTTTCTAAAACAAAATTGCCTTGTCCCGACGGAAGCCACTCTTCTTTGTTGTTTTGGTTATATACATAGGATGCATATACCCGGAGTTTGGGAGTTTCCCCCAAGTTTTCCTGGTTATACCTAACAGGAAACATCATTGTCGTCTTTTCATCTGCAACATAGACCTGGAAAGATGGTGTTGCACTGTTAAGCAATTTCCCGCTCTCTGGAGGATTCCTAACAATTATCCCGCTCTCTGGAGGATTGCTAAAAACCATAAAGATAATAAATGGTGCCACAAATCCTATAGCAATCACCACCAACATTAGAAGCAATTTTTCTATTTTTTTCATTTTTTCCTCCTTTGCTTCTTCTTTCATTCAATTAACTTCTTTTCTCATTTCTATCTCTTTTATTTCTCTTATTTCTGCCTCTTTTTCTGTACTCGTTTTTTCCCTCCTTCCTTTGACGTTTTTGTATATTGTATTTAAGATAACACAAGCTGTTGATAAAACTTTTTTACCAACAACTTAACTCTTTAATTTCTCTTTATAGCATTAAATAAAATTTATGTCAATAGCTTGAACAAGAAAAAGGGGGGACAACCTGTTAATAGGCGCCCCTTAATTTTTATGTTTAAACTTTTAACTAATACCAATTTGATCTACAACTATCATTTTCTTTTGTTCTAATATATTGTACAAAAAAACATCTGTTATTTCGCTTCTGTACTTAAATTCCTGATAATCCATTAAGGTATAATTAATCTCTTTTCCTAATTCATTTTCCATTTTTTCAATAAACTTTTTAAATTTCTCTTTATCTATCTTGCCCACAATAAAAACATCAATCATAGCATCCGGATTATTCACAAAAAGACCGGTTAAAATTATTAATCTAGCGCCCTTCATCTGCTTTAATCCTTCAATAAAATCCTCTCTATAAAGCACTTGAGACTTAGCCAACAAAGCTTGGATCTCTTCAAAAAGAATAAAATTTTTGTTCACATAATAATATTTCTTTACCTGGTTTTTATTTTCGGTTTTGGCTTGGGATTTTTTACTCTCATCTTGACTCAGGTCGCTATCTTTATCTTGAGATACACACGAATGCAATAAACCAAAACTCTCTAAGTTATCCAACTCTCTTCTAACAGAATTTACCTGTAATTCCACATTTCTGGCTGCTTGCCTAATATAATAAGTCTCCCCAGGATGGAGTAAAAACAATTTTAATATTTTAACTCTGGCTTGAGAGCCAAATAATCTTGCTAACATAAAAAATTAAAGATTTATCTTTGCTTGAATAATATTTTTATATTATAATACTAAAAGATTAAAGTCAATCTTAAAAACAAAACACAAAACACAAAAATGCGGGCAAAACCTGAATAATTAAAAAATTGTGTGTTTTGATAATTTGTGTTTGATGTATGTATTATCGCGCCTCATCCATAATGCTTAATACCGGACAAAAAGCCAGTAATGCTTGTGATATTTTTATTGCTCAGCCAGACTCACACAAAGAATCTCTGGCAGGCAAACTTTTTATACTGATAGAAATTGAATCTGAAAAAAGCGAAGCTTTAAAAATCATTAATTTTTTAATAAATAACATTAATCATAATTACTACCAAAGCGAAAAGGTTATATTGCGGGAGCGCATAGAATCCTTAAAAATTGAACATATTTTTGAAACCGCCCTGGCTAAATCAAATAAAGATTTAGTGGATTTTCTAAGTCAGGAAAAAATCAAGATCAGCCCTTATGCTTTTAATATCACAATAGCTATTATTCATGAAGGAAATATTCATTTTTCAACAGTTGGAAAGAATAAAAGCTTATTAATCTATCAAGATAAAATCAACAATGATAACCAAGTATCTGAATATAAAATTACTGAAGTTAGCGAAAGTAAAAAAAGAAAACTCAAACAAACCAACATAACCAAATTATTCACAGAAGTAACCAGTGGCAGAATTCCAGAAAACGGTTATTTTCTTTTGGCAAATGAAGCTTTATCCGAATATTTATCCAATAGGCAACTTATTGAAATTATAACCAAATTACCTCCGGCCGGAGCAACCACTCAAATCAAAAACACCTTAGGACAAATAAACGCTTATGTAAGCTTTTTAGGTATAATTATAAAAAATTCCACTACCCCGGAGAAAACCCAGGAACCTGAAGAATATGCCGAAGCCCTATCTTCTATTGGCTCGGTTCCAGATTCCGCAACTGGACTCAACACCACTGAACAAAAAACAGAAAAAATACTATCTCCTTCCGGAGTGGTTAATTTTAGTGAGTGGGTTAAAAAAATAAAACAAGCAACTTCTTCCGCGGTTAGCATTATTTCAACCAGAACACTTTCAAAGGCAAAAATAACAAAAACCTCAAAAACTAAGTTACTCCCACTTAAAGACAAGGTTTTCTTTAAAAAAAGAAGTTCTCAATATTCTCTAAGTAAAATAACTCTGCTTATAAAAAAGACAGGTTTAACTTTAATAAACATAACCGCCTACAGCCTCAAATCTCTTTATCAAACCTTGTCTGATAAGGATAAAATGAAAAAAATAGGAGAAAATATTAAGAACTCTCCTCAAAATACATCAGGAAAAATAAAAAATTCCAAAAATTGGCTCAAAGGGCTTAATAAAAAGCATAAAATAATATTAACGATTACTATTGCTATCTTCATCTTTCTTTTCGCCAATTTATTTATGGCAGACATAAAAAAAGACAACCAACAAAAACAACAGAACGTTACCAAACTAACCAATGAAATTAAAAAAAATCAAAGTGAGATACAAAAAAATCTTTTATATGATAACGAAAAAAAAGCAAAGGAAATATTGCAAAAAAACAAAGATCTTTTAAGTCAATTATCAAATGATTTGCAAAATCTGAAAGAAAGCGAGCTTCAATCCAAATACCAACATATAGCTGACAAGCATGATGACCAGATCAATAGGCTTAAGAAAGCAACCGAGCTAGCCGGCGCCAGGCAAATAACCAATATTAAAGAAATAAATACCAATGCTTCGCCAGACAATTTAATACTGGCGCCAAACCGCTTATTTTTAGGTGATTCTTCTAAAAAAACAATTTACAAGGCAGGCATAAACAATAATGTCTTTACCGCCATAACCAGCACAAACGAACTCATTAATGAGTTAAAATACCAGACAGTTAATGACAATTTTGTTTATTACCTAAACGGAGACAACATTTTACAACTTAATTCCAATACCGAAGAGTTAATAAATAACAACATTGAATTGCCTGAAAACAAGAACGGCATTGTATCCATGTCAACATTTAATAATTCTATCTATTTGTTAAGTAATACTGATGATCAAATATATAAATATAATAAAACCGACAACTCTTTTGTTGGAAGGATTGGCTGGATAAAAGAAGAGGCTGACCTATCCAATGCCGTAGATCTAAGCATAGACGGAAGTATTTATGTATTGTTTAAAGATGGAAAAGTAAATAAATATATGCGAAATAAGCAACAAGAATTTGAAATTGACCCCATAGAGCCCAATTTTCAAGAAGCCACCAAAATCCAAGTCAGTCCGGAATGGAATAACGGATATATCTATATCTTAGAACCGATTAACAATCGAATAGCTGTTTTTAATAAAGAAGGCGATTTTAAAATGCAATACCAAGATAGCGGATTTAGCGATCTCCTGGATTTTGTAGTAGATAAAGAAAATGAAAAAATCTATATATTAAATAATACCCAGATATACGAAGTGGAGGCTAAACACTTGCAAGAATAATATCTGAACAAATATATTTAAAAACACCCGGAAAACCCAGGTGTTTTTAAAAACCATAAACCTTTTTCTAAAAGTATTACTTTAATGTAACAGTAGCGCCGGTTTCTTCTAGTTGAGATTTCATTTGCTCGGCATCTTCTTTTTTAGCACCTTCTTTAACCATAGCCGGAGCACCGTCAACCAATTCTTTGGCGTCTTTTAGGCCCATTTCAGTAACGCTTCTGACAGCTTTAATAACATTGATTTTATTGCCACCAATATCGGTTAATTCTACGTCAAATTCGGTTTTCTCTTCAACTTGCTCTTCTCCTTCAGTACTATCTTCGGCACCGCCGGCAACAACTGCAGTCGAGGCTGAAGCACTAACACCAAACTTCTTTTCTAAGATTTTAACCAATTCTGACAAATCAATAACAGTCATGGTTTCAATTTGCTCAACAATACCTTGGAACTTTTCCGGAACTGTTACATCTTGAGAATCTTTGTCTGAAGATGCTTCTTCGGTTTGGGAAGTTTTTTCTTCAGTTTCTTGTGTTTGTTGAGTCTCAGTTTGTTCTTCCTTTTGTTCTTGTGTTTGCTCTTCTTTGTTTTCTTGCTTTTTTTCTTTTGCCATAAAAATTTGAATAAATCCAAAAATCTAAAAATCCGAAATCCAAAGCTCACTCATCAACTTATTCTAAGATATAAGAGTAAAGCGCAGAAGTTGGAAATTTGAAATTGGAAATCAATATCTTTAGTATTTTTAACTTATTATAAATAACAAATTGTTAATTTCAATTATGCTTTCTTTTCTTCAACCGCTTTCAAAACGCAAACTAATCCTCTTAGATTACCTGCCAAAACATTGGCAAATCCGGAAATAGGAGAATTTAAAGATCCAACCAATCTGGCATACAACTCTTGTTTATCCGGTATTTTAGCCAGACTTTCCACTTCCCCTACGCTTAAAAAGCTACCACTTAAAATACCGCCCACAAATTCAATATCTGCTCCCATGGATTTTTTAAACTTATCCACCACCTTAGCTGGAATTACCTCGTCTTCATAACCAAAAATAGTGGCAATGCTACCCTGTAAACTTTCAGCGCCATCAAAATTATCAACTTTCTCGTTTTTTAAAGCAATATCCAACAATGTCTTTTTGACCACCAAACACTCTCCACCTTTTTCTTTAAGCTCTTGTCTTAACTTTTCATGATCTTTAACAGCTAAAGCATTGAATTTTATAAAAACCACGGATTTGGAATTATTATATTTCTCTTCCAAGCCCTTGATTAATTTTTGTTTTTCTTGTCTTGATTTAGGCATAAAATTTACAAGTATTCAGTAACGGGTAACACTTAACGGATAACGGATTACGGATTACGGATTACGGATAACCTTAAAATAAAAAATCTGGGGAAAAACCACAGACTTACAAAAAATATATATTAAAATATATATTTTTTACCTCGGCAGGCCTTATAACCTTATTAAGATGCCTACTGTCTGTGGTAAACCTTGTATAAATTTGTATTTAAATAATAGCAAAATTGAAAACTTTGTCAATATTTTCTATTTAAAATTTAATTTCAGCGATACCAATACTTTTATCTGCTCCTCCGTAATACAAAAGCCATCTACCTCTAAAATAAACTAATCCACTGGCAAAAATTACATAGTTTACTTTTCCATACATTTCCCAATACTCTGTTGGATTCAGAATTGGATAATCTGATCTGTAAAGAAGTTTAGTGGGGTCATTTTTGTCAAAAATAGCTAATCCCGGACTATAGCTTAACCAATCTATCTCTCCTTCATAATTTTTTATTTTCTGAGCAGAATTGTAAATTAATAAAATCTTGTTCTTGATAACAATTGGTGGAGGTCCTCCTTCCACCAAATAACTATCAAAACAATTTTGGCGTATATTCAAAACTGAATCATTTATTACTTTCCAGTTCTTTAAGTCTTTAGAAAGAGCTATCTTTAGACTTTTTCCTTCTCCAAAATACATTACATATTTCCCTTTATACTTATAATCCTGAACAATAACTCCAGCCTTCTCTCTTCCTGGAACCAATGTTCCGATTTTTCTCCAATGGATTAAATCTTTAGAAATAGCTCCACAAAGATACACTTTTTTCTCACCTGGATAAGCACTATAGGTAAGAAAATAGCCCTGATCTACTTTTACTATCCGAGGATCCTCACATCCTCTTTACTTCTATTCTTAATTTTTTGTCTTCTTCAATTATTGGGTTTTTAGAATATCTTTCAAATTTAAAGCCATTTTTGCTTATAGCTAAGCCAATTCTTGAGATGTAATTTTTATGTTTAGCTTCTGCCCGATAGAACAAAAAGACTTTATCATCCTTTACAATTGCTCCAGGATTGTATACTGAACATTTTTCAAAATTTCCTTCTTTTAAAATCGGAGTTAATATTGGATTTTTTGGATATTTTTGAACTTGCATTTTATAAAATAAAAAATCTTGTATAATACAAAAAGAAAATATATATTTTTTACCTCGGCAGGCCTTATAACCTTATTAAGATGCCTACTATCTGTGGTAAACCTTTTGAAAAAAGATTATATTAAGATGTTTATTTGAAGCATCTTGTTTATGTTTATTATTATATGTTACAGAAACTTGTTTGTCAAGGATAAAAGGTAATGTGCATACACATATGGCAACTTTTACCAAGATAGAATACTATCTTGCTACATGTGTATAAATATACCAATGCATTATGATGAGATACATAGGTAACACCCTAAATATCAAAAAATATGGTAAACTTATGAAAGTGAAAATGCCTGAAGAATAAGAAGCTGCTTTTGCCCCCTGGAGCCACGAAAAATTCCACTATTTTTAGACGAAATTTTTGTTTAGTCGAACTTTTGTGAAATATTTGGTATAATAAAGATAAAGGTCGAAAAATAATTTAATCAAAAATTTGAATATGCGAAACAAATTTATTATAGTAGGCTTATTAATTTTAATTGGAGCTGGAATAGGTCTCGGAATTTATTTTCAGCAAAAAAGTGCTAAATTAGAAGAGAGGCTCGGTATGATAGAAGAAAAGACCGGAATAACAGTAGAGGAAGTAACTAGAGAAAAAGAAGTAACTAAAGAAACCTGTCAATTTTTACCCCTTTTGCCTTCAGAAAGTACGCTTGCAAGAAAAGTTAGACCCAACATATCTCGAGATGTTTGTTGGTTAGCCTTTGCTTTGTCTGAAAATAACCCAGAATTATGCGAAAAAATTGAATTTCCAGAGGTAAGATCTAGCTGTTACCAAGATTTTGCTTTAAATAGAAAGGATTCTTCATTTTGTGAGAGAATAAAAGAAAGCAGTGCGGTTATGAAATGTTATTCTGAACTCGCTGCAGCGCTAAAAGATCTTTCATTGTGCGAGAAAATAGAGGATTGGACACAAAGAGACCGTTGTTTTTTAAGATATGGGCGAGAAAATGCTGAGGTTGCCGCTTGTGAAAAAATTACCACTGGTCGCAGAAAAGATGATTGCTACAGAGACATTGCTCGAAGAACTGGTAATTCTTCTCTGTGTGAGAAAATCCAAAATCTTGAAACGAGAAAGGACTGTAAAAGGTTTTTTAGGCGTTAATTATCGAAATAACCAAGAGTATTTTGTTTATCTAAAATCAAAATAGAAGTCTGCTCAAAAATGGAAACAAAAATTTTAATTATTTTAATAAGTCTAGTTATTTTTGGAGTAGGAGGATTTTATAGCTATCAGAAAATTTTCGTCTGCCCAAAGGAGGAAGGAATTTCACAAGAAATATCTAAAGGAGTCCAGTATGTAGAAAGAAAAATTAAAGGACTAGTACAGGAAGAGTTGGCTTTATGCGGAAAAATTGAGGGGGATTGGAAAAGAAAATTCTGCCAAACTATTGTAGAAAAAGATCTTACTGAATGTGAAAACTCCAGCTGTTATTCCCACATTGCTGTTCAACTTGAAGATCCTGCTATTTGCAAAAAAATTGAAGGAGAAGGAATGACTACTAACTATATGAGATTACTTTGCGAGGCAGTCATTAAGAGAGATATCAGTAAATGCCAGGAAATCAGGAATGAGATTAAAGGAGCGCCAGGAGGACACAATTGCAAGCTTTGGCTAGCTCTTCTGGAAAATGATCCTCTGATTTGTGATAGACCAGAGTGTAGAGCTTTAGTTACAAAAGATCCCAAGTTTTGTTCTCGGGTAGAATTGGACCCAGAAGACTGTTATTTTAAGTTAGCTGCTATTACTAATGATGATAGTATCTGCAAGAATCTTAGGGGGAATGAATTAGTAGGAGATAAAGCAGCCTGCATTAAAGTAGCCAATAGAGAGATTGAGGAAGCGGATTGTAAAAGAAGAGCTAGCTTCCAAAACTTAAATTTAATGCGCAGAACAATTGCTATTTTAGATGGGGATTCCTCTCTTTGCGAGAAAGAAACAGATCCCAATGAGTGTTACAAAGTATTGGCTTTTGTAAAAGCCGGTATTTTTCCTAAGACTTATGCCCTAAATATGCAATTATTTATGGGAGTTCCTTCTATTAGAGAGACGAATAAGTCTTGTGTCGAGGTGGGGGGAGAGATTTTGCCCGAGATGGAATCGGGAGAACTTGGTAAAGGCTGCTCTTCTGGAATAATAATTGAAACTGCCGATGGTCATTGTTGCGTTAATCACGTTTTTAATAAAAATTAAATTTAGATTGTGAAAAAATTAATATTATCAATCATTATTTTTTCACTTTTATTTGGAGGCGTGGTTTTGGCTCAGGAAACTCAGCTTCCTGACCCAGGACTTACTCCTGATAGCCCTTTTTATTTCTTTGATACCTTAGGAGAAAAAATAGGAATGTTCTTTACTTTTGGAACTGAAAAGAAAGCCGAGAAAACCATGAAATATGCTGAAGAAAAATTGGCTGAAGCCAAAGTAATGGCTGAGAAAGGAAAAACCAAAGCCTTATCTACAGCTAATAAAAAGTATCAACAATACTTAGATTTGGCTCAAGTCAAAGTTGGAGAAATAAAGAAAGAAAAGAACCGGAAGAGAATGCTGAATTTAATTTCTGAAAAAACCTCAAAGCACCGCCAGCTTTTGTTAAAGTTACATAAGAAAGTTTCAAAGCCAGCAAAGAAAAAAATTAAAAGAACCATGGAAATAACTCAGGCTCCCCTCACTCCTCAACAGACCATAAGAAAGTGGTATAAAGCAATTGTTGGTGAGGACTGGGACACGGTTTTTAAATATACAGTTAACACTGATGGTCAGCCTTACTCTGAACAATGTAAAACAAAAACTAAGGAGCGATTGGGAAGTTGGGTTGGAGCAACTTATTCTCTAAGCCTTGAACCAGCTACTCAAAAATGCAGGGGAGGTTTATTGGTCTCTGAGAAGCAGATTCAAAATTTAAATAAATTAGGATGCAGATCAGTAGGGTACTCTATCAAAATGGAAGGCACTTCGATTGGGAAACTTTCAACAAAAGGTACTTATTGGGTAATAAGAGATGAGAAAAGATGGAAGGTAGTATTTCAATGTAAAGAAATATCTCCTAAAAAACCTTCTCCAGAAGTGAAAGAAGAGGTTTGGCCAACTGAACCAAAGCAGAAAGCTCTAGCTAGTTGTCAGAAAATTGAACTTGCATCTTCCAAAGAGAAATGTATAAATATCATCAAAAAAAATGCTAATAAATGTAAAGATTCTAACTGCTATCTTTATGTTGGAACCCAAACCAAAGATTTAAGTTTATGTGAAAAAATCAGGGAAGAGAATAACCCTTCCCGTTATAAAAAATTACTTTGTGAGGCAGTGGTAAAAGAAGATGCAAGAAAATGTAAATTTGAAAAAGAAATGGGGATGTATGGAGGACATGAATGTAATTCGTGGATTGCTTTAAACAAAAATGATCCAACCCTTTGTGATTCACCAATGTGTAAAGCTTTGGTTAAAAAAGATCTAGATTTTTGCTTAAAGCTAAAATTCAAGGAAGAAGAATGTTATTTTGCGATGGCTGGTTTAACTGGTAATGCTGAGATTTGCAATGCTTTAAGTGGAACTGAATTGGTTGGAGAAAGGGCATCTTGCATAAAGATAGCAAATAGGGATCTTTCTGGGATAGATTGCAGCAAGAATTATAGGATGTGCCATCTTACAGCGATGTTAAAAGAGGATCCCTCAATGTGTAAAAGAATAGAATACGGTGGATTTGGTAGCGTTTGCTACAAATGGCTAGCCTTTATCGCAGCTAAGGTAGTTCCCAAGCCTTACGCTATACATAAAGAAATACATGGAATTCCATCAATTAAAACTGTAGCCAAGAAATGTTCGGAAATAGGTGGAGAAATTCTTTCCTCGAGTCAAGGTTGCCGAGGAACAATTGTAGAAACTACTGACACAACACTTTGTTGCGTTAAAAGTAAAGATACTTTTATTCACAGCGATATAACATTCCCTAAAAAAACTTTTAAACTAGGAGAGTCATTAGGAGATATCCACTGCAAGGTTAAAAATCAAGGCCAAAGTTTTAGAGGATTGACTTTATATCCAGTCAGAAAGAAAGGAGAAATTGTAGGAATTGGACGTCAAATCGGACCAATGGGGGGTAGTTCTGTACCTTGTCTTTTTGCTTTGCCTCCTGGAGATTATTCATTGGGAGTGGAAGTTTATAAGTGTAGTGAAGTGGAAAAAAATTTTGGAATTTCCTGTGACCAGGTTGAACTTAAAAAAATAATTCAAAGCCTTCGACCTCTAAATAAAATTGAAAAATCTTTTACTATTCTAGAAGAAATAAAATGTGAAGAGATTGAAAACACCGAGGAAAGAAATAACTGCTGGAGCAATGTTGCTATTGCTTTGAAGGATTTGTCAATTTGCGAAGAAAAAGTAAAAGATCGGAAGATGTGTTATCATTATATTGCAGTGGATAAAAAAAATCCTTCAATTTGTGAAAAAATTAAAAGCGAAAGGTGGAAAGCGGGTTGTTATGAGTCATTAGCTGTAGAGATTGGAGATTCTTCTCTCTGTGAGAAAATTAATCCATTCTATAGTATGGATAAAGATAATTGCTATAAGTCATTAGCCAAGAAAACAGGCGATCTTTCTCTTTGTAAGAGAATAAAAGACACTAAAGATAGAAAAGAATGTTATGAAGAAGTAAAAGAATAAAGCAAAGATGGAATCGATCGAAATTAATTAAAATCCAAAATTATAAGCAAATGCACAACAGATATAACACCAAAAGTGGTCAATATACCTTCCCTGTTGTTTTAGAAATTATTGAATAAAAAATAATCTATAAAAACTATGAGAAAAATATCTTTACTTCTATCTCCATTATTTCTATTAACTTTTCTCGGAGGAATAGTTTTAGCTCAAGAAACTGAGCTTCCTGACCCTGGGCTTACTCCTGATAGCCCTTTTTATTTCTTTGATACCTTAGGAGAAAAAATAGGAATGTTCTTTACTTTTGGAACTGAAAAGAAAGCCGAGAAAACCATGAAATATGCTGAAGAAAAATTGGCTGAAGCTAAGGCAATAGCTGAGAAGAAAAAACCTAAAGCTTTAGAGAAAGCTGGTCAGAGATACCAAGAATTTTTAGGCTTGGCTAATGCAAAGATCCAAGAAGCCAAGGAAAAAGGAAGAGATGTTGAAGAATTAGTAACTCTAATCACTGAGAAGACCCTGAAGCACCAGGAGATACTAGTTGAAACATTTGAGAAGGTTCCTGAAGAAACAAAAACTGCTATTAAAAAAGTAATTGAAGCTTCAAGAAAAGGCGCAGAAAAAGTAGCTCAAGCAATGGCAAGCGCTAAAAAAGAAGAATTACTTCAAAAAATATGGGAAATAAAAGGATCTATTTTTCCCCATCAAATAGGGACCTATACTCTTGATAGTGATCCCGAAGAAGAGTTTAGTTGCCAAAGATATGAGGATCAACCCGATGTAGAGTCAAAGCTCACTGGAGAAATTTGTACTGATTCTCGCCGGGCAGAATATAGAGATAGTAGCTCTAATAAGGTGGTTTTCGTCATTGCTATTAAATTTACCAAAGGTAGAGATCTTTGGAAAAAACATCTAAAGTCTTTGGAAAGACCGGTGCTAATTGGAGATCAGACTATTTTCCGCATAGAGAAACATGAATTGGGATGGTGGACTGACTCTTTCCAATTTAATCGAATTTTTACTCAGGAAGGCCGGATTACTTCTCTCCCCAATGGTACTTCCTATAGTTATGGGACTGCGACAGGAGAAAATCCAGTTACGCAGTACTTTTTAGAGAAATATCCATCCTACGTCAAAGAAAAAGAAGTAATTCCTGAAGAGAAAGCAGAAAAAGCAACTCTCGAGGGAAAAATTATCACTGTTTATTTATCCAAACTTATGCCAAATCCAGAAGACTTGGGTAAGGATTGGAAAAAAATAGTAGCACCTTATGGAGAAGAACTACTTTCCCTCAGAGATTTGCCGATCCAAGAGTTAAAGATTACCGAAGATGAGATTAGAAAATGGGGATATGAAGATGGTTATACAAATAGATTTAAATCTAACCACAACAGTATAGACTTTACTATCTTTCGCTTTTCCAAAATCAGTGGAGCCAAGAATATGTTTGATGTTTACCAAAGAGCTTACCAACAGTATAAGTATAATTTAAGTTCGGTAGAAATCGGGGATAAGGGGATAATAATTACAGGAAAAAGCCAGATCATTATATTTTTTAGAGAAATGAATACACTAGCTATAATTCATTCACATGGCAAAAATCCTAAGGAAAAAATTAAATCTTTTGCAAAAATATTCGAAAAGCAGATTAAATCTTTTGAATAAGAAATTAGGAGATTAAACAAGGTAAACCACTGGATTTTTTCTCTTAGAGTTTTTCTTGGGTTTTGTTGTGATAAAATAAAAATAAAGAATCAATTTATAAAGTTTAATAAGAATTAACAATTTAAATTATGAAAAAATTAATATTATCAATCATTATTTTTTCACTTTTATTTGGAGGCGTGGTTTTGGCTCAGGAAACTCAACTTCCTGACCCATGACTTACTCCGAATAGCCCTTTTTATTTTGAAGACCCTGGAGCACCAGGAGATACTAGTTGAAACATTTGAGAGGGTTCCTGAAGAAACAAAAACTGCTATTAAAAAAGTAATTGAAGCTTCAAGAAAAGGCGCAGAAAAAGTAGCTCAAGCAGTGCCAAGCGCTAAAAAAGAATAATTGCTTCAAAAAATACGGGTGAAAGAAATTGTTGCTATCTGTAATAAAATAGATAACGAAGAAGTAAAAAACTCCTGTACTCGGATGGCAAGGGGAGAGGGAGAAAAATGCTACGGAGAATAGTGTATTTCGATAGCGATTCGTAACGAGAATCCCGAGTTATGCAAGAAATAAGCTTTGCTTAATTTAAATGCTGAATAAGTTCAGATACATTTTGGACTCCAAACCAACTAAAAAGTAAATGCAAAT
>JAGXOH010000050.1 GCA_023659985.1 Candidatus Falkowbacteria bacterium LH_S3
AAAGCTCAAATGTCAAATGAATTTCAAATTACTAAATGACAAATTAAATGTCAAAATTTAAAGCTTAAAGCTAAAAACTAAAAACTAAAAGCTACAACTTAAATCTTAAAACTTCTACTTAATCAAATCCTAATGACAAAATGTCAAAATTAAAAGCTAAAAACTACAACTTAAAACTTTTTACTTCTTACTTTTTATTTGTCATTTATCATTTGGATTTTGGATTTTGGATTTTATTTATCATTCGGATTTTAGATTTTGGATTTCATTTGGCATTAGGATTTTGGATTTTGGATTTCATTTAAACTTTTACCTCTTACTTTTTACTTTTTATTTCTTTCTTTTTTTCTGAAATAGCCACCATTTTCTCACTCCAACTGCAACTAAACTCACTAAACATAGAATTACAACAAATGTTAAAAATGGTGATTGGGTAATTTCTCCTGATGCCATAGCTAAATTCGCCATCAAGCCAGTTTTATTTTCTGGTGTCTCATTAGATAGTTTTTGAGGAGCTGGTTCTTTTGGAGGAGCAGCTGTTTTTTGAGGAGCTGGTTCTTTTTGAGGAGCTGGTTTAGTTATTCCTTTAACTTCTGGTTGAGTTTTAGGAGCTTCTCCTTCATTTTTTGGCTTTTCTTTAGTTTCCTCTTTTTCTTCTCCACTTTCTTTTTTACTCTCTCCTGTCTCTTCGCTAGAAATAATTCCTTCTTCTTCCTTCTCCTCCTCCTCTTCACTTATATTCTCTTCGGTTTCTTGCTCTCTTTCTTTGGTAAATCCAATTTTAGAACCAAGTAAGGCAAAAATAGTGAAATGGTCAACTGAAGCAGTAATTGTGTTATTGTCTATATCTACTTTACTGTTTTCTAAAGCAATCCATTCATTTTGGGTTTTATTCCACGAATAAATTTTAAGAGAGTTTTCTTTTATCCCTTCAATTTTTTCATCGGTGTAAGTAAAAGTTAGAGTTAAAGGTTTATCAAAGGTAGTAATAAATTCATCATCTTTTTTTGCTTTAATTTCATTAACTAAATCACCAACAAGAGAAAGTCTACTTTCTGGATTGAGATGAGCAACCGAACTAATATCTACTCCATCAATAGTAAAATTAGTATCTTCTGAAACAGCTCCCGACGGAATATTTAGTTCAATCTTACTCCCTCCTGGATTTGTTAAAGTAGTTATTCCACCTTCTCCAGGGGTTGCTGTAACTTTTCCAGTATCAGTGGTTGGAGTAGTCGGAGTAGGAGGAATATAAGTAGTGCCACCTACATAATAATTCCCTGTTGTGTATTCCTCGCCAGTTTCAACAGTGCCTTCTAAAGTCAGAGTAAAAGTATATTCTCCCGGGCAAAGAGCAGAATCAGTTTTAATTTTAAGTTTTGGCTTAGTTTCGCCTTCAGCAATATCAAAACCTGAAACCGTTGTTGTTCCCTCTTCCCAATCATCAGAAAAGTCTAACCAATTTTTATCCTGACTTTCTTGATAATAAGCTTCTATTCCTACTCCATCAAAATTTCTTAATTCATTATTATTGCTACATACTCCTTGATAATCTTGATAATCAATATGTAAAAACGCTTCTCCATCAAGAACTTTCCCCGTATTGTTAGTTATTTTAAGTTCAGTAACGCAATTATTACCAGCGTTTTGAATATTACATTCTTGAGTTACTTCTAAAATAAGCCCGCTTTCAGCTTTGGCCAACCCAATAGAAAAACCTCCTCCTATTGAAAGTATTAAAGCAACTAATATCAAAGATTTAAAAAGGTTTCCATTCATTTTATTTATTTAATTTTATTTTAGTATAAAATCCGCCAGCACATTTACTAATCATATATTCAATGCCTTCGCATTCTTCACCCCCTTCACACACCTCTTTAAATTCATAAAAAAATCGTTTTACATTTTTAGGTTTTTCCCCTGAACATTCCACAGACTCTGGAGTGTAATTTTCCATACTCTCAGTTAATGAAATAGTGGTAGTACAGAGATAATGAAGATCGTTTGTATCAGTAGTATCATAATAGCCCCAGCTCAAAATTAAATCCTGAGGAGTGGTAGTGGCAACTTTTGCCCGAACAGAAAAGCTAACTTCAGGAGTATAGTTAAAATCAACACCACCTAAATCTTTTGTCCTAAAAGTTCTATAAACATTTTTTATCCAAAAAGGGGCACAATAAGAAACCTTTTCGTTAATTAAAAGAGTTTCAGCTTGGTCATTTGCTTGGCCAATATAAAATTCCAACGGAGAAACTTCAGCAGTCCCTGTTATAGTTCCATAACCATCCAAAATAGCAGCAAAAGATACACTTGCTGTCAGTAACAATACTATTCCAATAAATATAATAATCTTTTTATTCATAATCAGAGATAGATTTACTTCAAAGAAATAAACCTACCTCTGATGGCTATTACAAGAAATAGCCATCAGAAATATCGTTTCTTAGTCAGTTACAGGAAGTACCTTAGTCTTAATCCTGTAATCCATCGGCGCTAAGTTAATCGCAAAATCATTCTTGACGAAGAATGGCTTTACCTCGTTCGGATGAATTGTCATCCGATTCTCACCATCTACAACATCTGTCAACCAAGTCCGATCGATTGTCTTATCACCTTTATTATTCTGATAGAAAAGCATCAAATTCTTGTTTGTCTTAACCACCGATGTTTTCCAGGAGTCTATCCCTAAAGTTTTGTCATAACTCTCATCAGAAACTTTCACCTTGTCCCAAGAAATACCATCCTCAGATACTGCATATCCTATCTTTCCTTTACTGCCATACTGGTCATATCCGGTATAAAGCATTGTGTATCCCTTATTTCCTGACTTGAAAACCATTGGCTGCATTACTCTTAAACTATCCCATTCTCCATCTGCTCCAGGCTGTAAGACTGAATTTCCTCCATTAGCTGCGGCAAACATACCTCCAGCCGCAATCTCTTTCATGCTTTTAGCATTACTTGTAGCTAAGAAAATGTAATATTTATTTGGCGATACAGACAGCTTTCCTTGGAAATACATTTTATATCCGCTCTCATCTTTCAAAATTTTCGGATTGTCTACTTTCGCTAAATCACCTCTTGTTTCTGTATATACAACATTTTTTTGTGTCCAACTAACTCCATCATCAGAAGTATAGATGCTAAATTGTTTATCGCCACCAGAACCATAATTCACCATATAATACTTGCCGTCTTCTTTCATCACAAATGGAGCGTCATAACTTCCGCTTACACCTGTTGTATCAGTTCCATCCCACCGCCAATTATTACCATTATAATGGTAATAGGCATAATGAATATCGGAATTATTATCCTTATACCATACCTCGTATCTTTTATCTCCGTTGCTATTGTATACTGCTGTTGGTCTTTCACCTGTTAAAATCTCTTCCGGAGTATTCCACTCCATATAAGAAGTAGTAATTCCACCTTCGACATCTGTCCAACCAGAATTACCTGCTTTATAATAATCAGCTAATTCAACTTTTGCTGATTTGTTTGAAGAATTGTTCACTAATGTTGCCAAATCATAATAGACATCTCCGGCGACTGGTTTTGAATTACCGATATCGTATGTGTCTTCTGTGTCTTCTGTTGCTCCGTTACCAAAAACCACTGATTGCTGAACATCATCAGCTGCGCCGGTTAGGTTGCCATAAACGGTCAAAACTGCTGCACTAGCTACTCCAGCTACTAATAATCCAGCTACAACCATTGCGATAGAACTTCCTTTAAGTAAATCTTTTATCTTGTTCATAATTTTTTTACCTTGTTAAATGCCGCTTTGCGGCAATTTCGCCAAAGGCGAAATTATTTAACAAGGGTGAATTTATTAATTAATAATTTTTCCTCTTTATAACTGATGTAACCCTTCAGTTTAGGGTCGACCTTTGTTTGGTTCCTCAAACCTTGAATTCTACTCCGAACTCAAAAGAGTTCGGTTGCTCCGAATTTCTTCAGTTCGGAGCAAATTTCAAAGCTGAGTCCAAGCCCTAATCTTCATTTTTTTTAAAAATTAAGGTCTGAACTCTGAGGACATTTCGTGTTATACTTTAAAAATTTAAAAAAATAAGAGCCACTACTTCAAGTGCCCCCCCCTTAATTTATAAAATCTAAACGACAAAGCTCAAATACTTAATAAAATCCTAATGACAAAATCCTAATGACAAAATCCTAATGTCAAATGAAGGTCAAATGTCAAAGCTCAAATGTCAAATGAATTTCAAATTACTAAATGACAAATTAA
>JAGXOH010000051.1 GCA_023659985.1 Candidatus Falkowbacteria bacterium LH_S3
GGGCACCCTTTAGGGCAGTATCAGCATTATCAAAGATTGCTCCTTTGTGAGTTGGATTAGTGGGGTCAGAGATATCTAAGATTTCTACACCTTTATCACTACTACCACTTGCCACATATGCATATTTATCAGAAACATAGATGGAACGAACACCATCAAGGGCAGTGTCCGTAGTATCAAAGATTGCTCCTACATGAGTAGGGTTACTTGGATTAGAAATATCTAAGGTTTCTACACCTTTATCCCTACCACTACTTGCCACATAAGCATATTTACTAGAAATATAGATGGAAAGAGGAAAATCGAGGGCAGTCTCATCATTATCAAAGATTGCTCCTTTGTGGGTAGGATTACCTGATACATTTTCTGAATTCTTTTTTTCATTAGTAGAGGTTTCTTCGTCCTCTTCCTGTTGCGTTACCGTATTTGTTTCTTGCTCTTGCATTTTCTGTCGAGCTTCTTCTACAAGCTTTTGTCTCTCTTTTTCGTTCATCTCTTCGGAAGTTTCAGTCATACTTTCTTCTTGTTGTTGTTTCTGCGGTTCCTGCTGATTACTAAGCAATAAATAACCGGTTATGCTGACTATGCCGACCACTACCAAAATAGTAATAACAATAAAAATCCTCTTTTTTGTGTTTTTCATAATTTAATAAAGTCCTTTGTTGGCTTAGCTACTACCAACAAAATACTTAGTTAATTATTTTTTTAATATGTTAATTATAAAATATATAAATCAACCTTCAAAATAATTATAACATAAAATACTATCTTCCTGAAAAATGAAGATGTTCTCCAACTTTTTAAGGAGGGGAAGTCAGAAACATCCTCATTTTCGCACACAGCTAAATCATCAAAATATGGGTTGAATGAATATTTATTTAGAGATATCTAAGACTTCTACGCCATTATACCAACTTGCCACATAGGCATATTTACCAGAAACTGAAAGGCAAGAGTCTTTTTTTGCGTCGCGGTATACTTCTGCCAGAATTTTGGCACGAATATTTTATTAAATACTTTTTTTAAAGCTCTGTCTGGTTTCTTTAATTGTCTGTATCTCAATTTAACTAAGTATTACTAGAAAAACAATATTTCTCTGAACGCAAAACTACTTTAATTTCAACTTTCCTTGTCCCTTGTAAAAATTCCTTGATATCGTTTATACTATCAATGTGTTTGGTATTCATAATGATATTCATAACACCATTATTGTAGAATACCTTTCACTTATGCAAATGACCTCTTTAAGGGGTCATTTTGCATTAGAAACCAAGGGATAGTTTAAGATCATCCGTGTCAAGCAATTTAACTATCTGACTAAAATATTTTTTATTTTTTTAAACACAAACACTACCAAACACAAAACAAAATACCATATGACCACATCAGCGATTAACGCTAATAGGTTACTAGCGTGGCATACACTAGTAGTAGGTGGACATGGTCCCCAGCTTTCGTAAAAGTAAAAAGGCCAACCAAAACCCTGATAATCTTGAACAAGCCAAGTGGCAGAGTGAATATATGTTACTATAATGAATAGAATAATTCCTAAAACAATCCTTGTTATTATTCCTTTCCAAGATAAACCGAAAAATTGTTTTATATTTTTTTTTGAACATAACAAGTAAATAATTTCAAGTAAGTTTATAAATTTTTGTAAAAATCTGTTAAAACAATGTAATTTTACTTAACGTATCGACATATGTGAAGTTTTTCTGGAACGAAGTGGAAAAAACTGGGTAAACCCCAAGCTAAGGGCTGAATCATATAACCATTATTATACAAAAGTGAGAAGTAATAGTAACGAAAGCGTAGTATCTCTAAGCAACATATGACACAAATGGTTTACTTTTCTTTTTTCTTTATGAGAAAAAACCACAGAATTATCAGTAATGTAATAATTATAGCAGAGTAGTCTTTTCCAATGCAGATGACCGTATTCAACCATCTACAATTTAACCGAAAGGGTATTGGTTCCCTCGTTTTCTGTTTTCGCTGCCGCCGAATTTCGTGCCAGTGAAAGTGGTATATCACATCTATTTTTTTATTTTGTCGGATCAACCACCCTGCCCATAAATAGAATATTCCCAGTGCTTTTGTCTTGAATTAAAAATATAAATGGATGATCTGCACGGAAGCTAGGAATTTTATGCATCGGTATCTCACTACCCTCTACCCCCACAGCAGTTGCCGCTGCTGCTTCAGTTCCTTCCTCATTTACTTTAATAAAAGCCTGATGAATCACTTGACTGATAGCTAAATCCATTTTACCTGTCATTCCAGAGAAGTCAGCAGCTCCTCCAAATGCGGTTGGCATACCCATTGCTTCAAGGTTTTCAGACATCAAATATTTAGTTTTAAATTTGAACTTAGGAATATATACTTTAACCTTCTGTTCTTTTAAATCCTCTTTCCATTCAGATAGTTTTTCCGTAGTGATTGAATTTTCCAATGATTCAATATCATCATCTTTTGGAAGAAAAATTAACATAGACAATTTCTCGCCCGAATATGGCATTTTAAGAATTTGTAGTTTATCATTTTCAGTATAATTAAATTCGTCATTCTGTCTCATCATCGGAACTTTGACAGAATTATTCTTGCTTATTCTAAAATTTTCATCTCTTGTATCTTTTTCATCAAATTTCTCCATCCATTTTCCTTTAAAGTAAATGGCATTAGTTAAAACAAGTCTTGTCATCTCATCAAGAGTTCCCGCAGGGATTAAATCTTTAATTTTATTGTTTGTTTGATCTTCCACCCAATTATTTATTGTTTGTCGCGATTTTTCTGATTCTTCAGCAAAATCAAGGTTTACTGCCTTTCCACCATAATATTTTTCAACTCTGCTTATATAATCTTCAAGAAAAGGATAATCTTTTTGAGCCCACAGAGCATTACCTGTGCTAAGTTTATAGGATTTATCTTTTTTATTGATTTCATTATAAATTGCAGCAAAGTTTGGTCTTAAAACATTGTTTTCCGGAAAATGAAAAATTGATTTCATCTCGTTCGCCGTTTGCCCCTTTGCGCCCTCGTAAGTCATTGCTAAAGCAGCAGAAATACTATATGGAGAATAAAAAATATTCCCTTTTTCAGTTTTATTGAATTCAGAATATAAATCAAAAGCAAATTTGTTATTCGCATTAACTACTTCTTGAATTCCTGTTTGAGTAGAACCGGTATCATCTACACTTGTCGGCTGTGTAGAATTATAGGGAAGTAGAAACAACACCGCTGCGACAGCTACGCCTATAAATAGAATAACTATCCCTCCAATTAGCAAAAATTTTTTTGTCATATTTTTGTTTTTAAAAATTAGTTAATTATTTTTTATAACTACCTTGCTCATAATTTACCACTCCAAAACACCTTTTACAATAATCGCGTATTCAACATTATAAAATC
The DNA here is from genome assembly GCA_023659985.1 of Candidatus Falkowbacteria bacterium LH_S3. Taxonomy (GTDB): domain Bacteria; phylum Patescibacteriota; class Patescibacteriia; order Patescibacteriales; family JAGXOH01; genus JAGXOH01. The sequence goes on from JAGXOH010000051.1 coordinate 3,409, forward strand.
TAACCGAAAGGGTATTGGTTTTGCAATTCAAAATCTAACCAAAATGTAATAAGTTGTAATTTAGGAAAGGTCAACTAATAAAATTAATTGATAATAAACCTTAACCTAAATTACAATCATTATGGATCTATTCAAGAAATCAATACCTTAAAGAATTAAGGTCAGAATATTTAAAAACCAAACCAAAAAAAAGAAAAGTCAATTATTAGAGAAGCGGGAAAGAAGAATGGGGTTGAACCGCAGACATCTGATAGAAAAACTAAAGTCCAAAAGCAATATAGATAAAGATAAATCCCAGAGGAAAAGAAGAGAGGAATATTATGATGGTTATGTAAGGGAAGCTTTGGTTCAGATATGGAGAATCTTTGATTATCCTTGTGGTCAGAGATTAGAACCTCTGTTAAAAACAGAAACAACAGAGAAATTAAGAAAATTGGGAGAACTGAAAATTTCTGGTGAGACTGCGGCTAAACTGAAAAAGATTAGTTTTAGAACTATAGATGAGAAGCTGAAACATCAAAAGGAAGTAGAGAGAATAAGGAAAAAGTATCAAAAAAAGTGCATCCTCTCCTTTATCAGAAAATACCAGTAAAACTCTCCAATGAATGGGATAGATCTCAATTAGGCAACATTCAGATAGATTTAGTTGAGCATTGTGGGCAATCTGAACTTACGCCGCCGGGAAGCGTAAGTAATTATTGCCACGCTTAAAGAGAAAATGAACCTGATTAAAGCAAAGCCACACTTCGCCGCGAAT
>JAGXOH010000052.1 GCA_023659985.1 Candidatus Falkowbacteria bacterium LH_S3
AGATAACATTACTCAAAGGATTTAAATATTTTTAATTATCGCCTTATGGCAAAAACCGAAGAAAACAGAGACCATCAAAGAGAATCAATTGAAAGGATGCCTCCTCATAATATAGAAGCGGAACAATCTTTTTTAAGTTGCATTTTAATAGATAAAGACGCCATAATCAAAATAATAGATATAGTCTCTGAAGACGATTTTTATCAAGATTATCACAAAATCATATATAAATCAATGAAAGAGCTGTATAACAAACACGAAGCTATAGATATTCTTACCCTTTCCAACCGCTTACAGGAAAAAAAAGAACAAGAAAAGATAGGAGGAAGAACTTACTTGGCCCATCTTTCCAATTTTGTCGCCACAGCCTCAAATGTTGAAAATTACGCTAAAATAATTCAACAAAAAGCCACTCTTAGAAGACTACAAACAGCGGCAAATGAAATAGTGGAGATGAGCTACCAGGAAGCGGAAGATATTGACCAAATACTTGATCAAACCGAGCAAAAAATATTTAAAGTCTCTCAAAAATATTCCAAAAATGTCTTCTACCATATTGATAATTTACTCACTCAAGCATTTGATAGGTTAGATGAGTTACATAAACAAAGCGGAAAATTACGCGGAATTACTACTGGTTTCTCTGATTTGGATAATACTCTGGCAGGCCTGCAAAAATCAGACTTAATAATAGTAGCAGCCAGACCCAGTGTAGGAAAAACTTCCTTTGCCTTGGATATGGCCAGAAAAGCAGCCATCCACAGCAAAGAAGGAGTAGGGGTATTCTCTTTAGAAATGAGCAAAGAACAATTAGTAGACAGAATATTGTGTTCACAAGCTAATATCAATTTGTGGAAAATGCGCACCGGTAAATTATCAGATAAAGAAGATGATGATGATTTTTCCAAAATCCAAGAAGCTATGGGACAATTACATGAAGCTCCTATTTATATAGACGACTCCCCTATTTCCTCTATTATGGAAATCAGAGCCAAAGCCAGAAGGTTACAAATGGAAAAAGGCTTGGGAATGCTTATCATTGATTATTTACAATTGATGGAAGGCAGAGGCAAATACGGAGATAACCGCGTTCAAGAAATATCTGAAATCAGCAGAGGGTTGAAAGGAATCGCTAGAGAGCTTAATATTCCAGTAATAGCCTTATCCCAACTTTCCCGCGCAGTGGAACAACAAAGCAAACCAGCCATACCTAAATTGGCACACTTAAGAGAATCAGGATCAATTGAGCAAGATGCCGATGTTGTTATGTTTATTTATCGAAAAGCAGCTGACAGAAATTATAGCGAAGAAGAGATATCACCTGAGGAAAGAAACTCTTGTGAAATCCATGTTGCCAAACATAGAAACGGCCCTACAGGCAAAGTTAATCTATTTTTTAATGAAGAAACTGTAAGTTTTAAAAATATGGAAAAAAGAGGCCTGGAAGAACCGCCTGACTTTTAAACATTGCCACAAATCTACAAATCTGCAAGAAACATATGAATAAATATTAACAAACAAATTTGCTAAGGATTGCTAAATTAGTAATCTATTATATTTAATAATAAAAAACAATAACTTTAATCTATTATGTTCAACAAACTAAAACAGTACAAAGATTTAAGAAGTCAGGCTAAATCTGTTCAAGATACACTGGCTCAAGAAACAGTTACTGCTGAAAAAGGAGGGGTAAAGCTTATTATGGACGGTAATATGAAAGTAACTTCTTTAACCATAAATAAAGATTTATCCAAAGAATCATTAGAAGGAACCATTACCGATTGCATAAATGACGCTATCAAAAAAAGTCAAAAATTAATGGCTCAAAAGATGCAAGATATGGGAGGAATGCCAGGAATGCAATAATAAAAATTCCATTGCCGCATTGCTAAATTATTAATTTTAAATAACTGCGATGTAGCAACAGGACAATTTAATAAGGCAGTAATGAAATTCCCTTCTTCCATCCAAAACTTAATAAATAAATTAACTGACCTACCTTCGGTCGGACCTAAAACTGCTGAAAGGTATGTTTTTTATTTATTAAACCAACCTCAAAATTACTTACAAGATCTATCCCAAAAAATAGCCGATTTAAAAAATAATCTCAAGGAGTGTCAAAGATGCTTAGTTGTAGCGGAATCAGATCCGTGCTCTATTTGTGCTGATAAAAGTCGGGATAATTCTATGATCTGCATTGTGGAAAACTCTCAGGACTTATTAACCATAGAGTTAGGAGGCGACTACAATGGTTCTTATTTTGTATTAGGAGGAACAATCAATACCATAGAAGGAATAAAACCGGAGCATCTTAACGTCAAAAAACTGATAAGCAGAATTGAGAAGGAAAAAAGCGGTTTAAAAGAGGTTATTTTAGCATTAAATCCTACATTAGAAGGAGAAACCACAGCTCAATATCTTAACAAATTATTAAAAACCTATAATTTAAATATCACAAGATTAGCCAGGGGATTGCCAATGGGCTCAGATATTGAATATGTAGACAAAGTGACTATGGCCAATGCCTTAAAATATAGGAATAAGTATTAATTGAATAAATAAAGTTTTCTCATAATAAAACTCCGTAAAATACGGAGTTTTATTTTTTTATCTTTTGTATTTACCTTTTATTTAATAGATGCAATTTTTATTTTGGTATAAGGTTGTTTATGACCTATTTCTCGTTTATATCTTATTTTGTTTTTAAATTTGACTACTCTCATTTTTTTACTTCTGGAATGTTCTACTATCTGGCCCTGCGTTTTCTCACCCAACGTCGGTTGTCCAATATCAACTTTATCTTCTTCCGGAAATGAAACCAATAAAGTCTCCAAGTTGATCTTATCACCCTTCTGCGTATTGTTCAACTTTTCCACCTTAAGAGTTTGCCCTTCTTGGACTTTGTATTGTTTACCACCTGTTCTTATAACAGCTATTTTAGACATAAAAAATATCTTTAAAATTAAAGTTCAAGTTTTAAATAATAATTTACTTTTTATATTAAGTCAAGACCCAAAATAGATCTGATCTGCTACTTAGTGTATTTATCAGCCACGCAAGAGGCTGCATATGATTCCGGCTTAATCTTGGCTTCAAATCCATTGCCTTTGACCATACCTACAACTTCTTTAATCATTTCTCTTGTCTGCCCCTTCTCCCCCACATCTATATGAATCTGAAAATCATAATTGATTTTACCGCCTTTTTCCACCAAATCTTGCAAAGCGCCTAATATTTCCTGAGCGGCTTCCAACGATAGAGTAACTTCTTGAAGCACTCTGGTCTTAATATTGGGGTAAGGTTTATCAGCTTTATTTTTTTTCCAAAAATACCTACCTCCCCTACCCATTCTGTAAACTATAATAGCAGTGATAAAGTCAGGAGTAGGCACCCCGGGTGAATCAGTACCCACAATAATGCTATATTTGCATTGATTATCTTCATTTATATACCCAAAAATCTCTTGAGCTATATCTTTTAGCCCCATTTTTCCTTTGATAGGACTGTGGTAAAATGTTGTTTTTGACATCTTAAAAAACTATACACTTCTTTTTTATATTTGACAAGAGGATAACAAGATTTTATTTTCCGTAATGTTTTCTTTTAAGTCCCCATTTCCGGAGATATTTAAGCCAGCTTATTAAGTGAATTCTGACAATGGAATTTCTAAATAAAGAGGCAAATAAATAGGTGAATAAAGAAAAATTGGCTGAATCACGGTGATGAGCGTGCTTAACCTTTATATCATTTACATAATAAACTCTCCATCCGGCTTCCCAAGCCCGTCGACACCAATCACAATCTTCAAAATACATAAAATAATTTTCATCAAAAAATCCAATACTGCCTATAACTTCTTTTTTGACAAGTATAAAAGAACCTATTATCCAATCCACTGGAATGGTTTGTTCATGATCAAACTCCTGCATCAAATAATAATCCACTCTTTTTTTAAAATACTTAATCTTTTTATCCAATGCTAATTTTCTTGCCAGCTGGTCCAAGAAATTCGGAAAACGGCAACATGAATATTGAATACTTTTATCCGGATTTAATAACTTGGGCGCAGCCATGCCGACCTTTTTATTAT
>JAGXOH010000053.1 GCA_023659985.1 Candidatus Falkowbacteria bacterium LH_S3
TGGATTATTTAATAAATAATGGTTTGTTGTCCAAAATGAGCTGGACTAATACAAATGCGAGGCAAATTTTTCTAAATATGCTAAAATAAAAAAAATATAATCTTATCTATTTTATGCAGGTCTATATAGATCACAACAAATGCATTGGATGTGGCAGGTGCACAGAACTTTGTCCTCAAAGTTTTAAGTTGAATGAAAACGGTAAATCCCAAGTAATAAGCACAGAGGAAATAATGTGCATCAAAAAAGCTTCTGATCAATGCCCCATAGAAGCTATCTGGGTTGATGAATAAAAATTAAAATTCTTCTTGGTTCCTAAAGTTTTCCAGCATACTTCTACCCATCATATCAGCCGGCTTATCCAAATCCATAAGCTCCAAAACCGTAGGGGCTATATCAATTAGCATACCTTTGATGTCAATATCTCCATCTCCATCTTCTTCCTTTTGCCACTTTTTATTAATATAGTTATCCGGTGTTACATACCAACACGGCACTGGATTATTAGAATGACTGGTATTTTTCTCTCCTGTGTTTATATTAACCATTTCTTCAATATTGCCATGGTCAGCGGTTATTATTAAATGACCCCCCTTTTCTATTATATGATCCATTAAAATATTCAAATGTTTGTCCACTATTTGCACTGCTTTAACTCCGGCTTGGAAATCTCCGGTATGCCCTACCATGTCAGGGTTGGCATAATTAACCAAAATAAAATCATACTTATCCGATTCTATAACCTTTAGCAACTCTTCATTGACTTTGGCAATACTCATCTCCGGAGTCTGCGCGTAAGAAGATACCTTTTTGGAAGGAATTATCTTTCTATCTTCACCAGGAAATGGCTTCTCTTTTCCGCCATTGAAAAAATAAGTTACATGCGCATATTTTTCTGTCTCAGCTATCCTAAATTGTTTTTTATCGTTTTTAGACAATACCTCGCCTAATGTAGTGCTTATTTCTTGCCTGCTAAAGACGGACTCCATAGCGAGTTCGCTTTCATATTTAACAAAGCCGATAAATCTTATGTTGTGAGGCCCGACCACATTTTGAAACTTATCAAAACCTTTGCTGATAAAAGCCTTGGTTAGTTGTATGGAGCGATCTTTCCTAAAATTAAAACAAATTATCACATCATCATCCTTAACCAACCCCACTGGAGAATTATTGTCATCAGTAAACACTACAGGTTCAAGATGTTCATCAGTCACACCTTTCCGGTATTGGGAATTTAAAGCTTCTAATGGATCATGAAATTTCTCTCCTTCTCCTTTAGTCATTGCCAAAAAAGCCTTTTCTAATCTATCCCAATTTTGATTACGGTCCATAGCATAATACCTACCGCACATAGTTGCCAACCTACCCGCTCCTATTTGTTCGCATTCCCTTGTTAGAGCTCTTACATATCTTTTAGCTGATTTAGGAGGGGTATCACGACCATCTGTAAAAGCGTGAATTAACACTTGAGGCGCTTCTCTTTTTTTAGCCAAACTTAACAAAGCTATTAAATGCTTGATATGAGAATGAACTCCACCATCACTAACCAGACCCATTAAATGAACAGTGGAATTATGCCTTTTGGCCCAATCAATGGCATTAATTAATACTTTATTATCATAAAATCCGCCATTAACTATTTCTTGAGTAATAAGAGGTAAATATTGAAAGATTATCTGCCCGCTTCCCATAGTTTGATGACCCACCTCGGAATTGCCAGGAAATTCAGCTGGCAACCCCACTCCCCTACCTGAAGCTTGAATATAAATCTTAGGATAATGCTTATCCAAATATTGGATAGTGGGTAGCTCGGTTTGTCTTATGGGATTGCCCTTGTCCACGTCCCCTTGTCCCCATCCGTCTAATATGGCTACAACTATCGGCTTTGGCGCTTTCTTCATAATTTTTGGTAACCGTCTTAAATTGTGTTATAATAAAATTAACTTTTAAAAAATTAACGCTTTTGTTAAAAGTTTTAATCACCTTTGACGATGTTTATATTTTAACATAAATTAATTCCTATGTCCCAAATAAAAGTTCCTTTAACAGTCCCTCCAGGTAAAAAAAAGCAATATTTAAAAAACTTTCGCGCTGTTACCAGAGGAAGTGGCAAAATGATGATGTTTGCCGGAGACCAAAAAGTTGAACACCTAAACAATGATTTTGTAGGCAAAAATATACCCACTGAAGTAGCTGATCCAGAACACTACTTTAAAATAGCCAGTAAGGCTCATATCGGAGTATTCGCAACCCAGGTGGGGATGATATCCAAATACGGACAGGATTACCCACATATCCCCTATCTTATCAAGATCAATTCCAAGACCAATTTGATGACAGAAAAATACCAAGATCCATTCAGTAACAGATGGCTGAAAATGAATTCAGTCAAAGAATTCAAAGAACAATCAGGACTGAATATAGTAGGTGTCGGTTACACCGTATATCTGGGAAGCTCCTTTGAAGCGGATATGTTCGGACAGGCAGCTCGTATTATCTATAAAGCCCACAAAGAAGGGATGATAACAGTTATTTGGATATATCCCAGAGGAAAAGCAGTGAAAAATGAAAAAAACAATATTCACTTATTAGCCGGAGCTGCCGGAGTGGGTCTGACTCTGGGCACTGATTTTGTAAAAATAAATTATCCTTACGATTTAAAAAATAAAAAAAGAACAGCTGAAAAATTCCAAGAAGTGGTTACTGCAGCAGGAAGAAGCAGAATTATCTGTGTAGGAGGGCATAAAAAAAGCCCTAAAAAATACCTTCAATACCTGCATGATCAAATAAATATCTCTGGAACCAGAGGGAACGCCACTGGCAGAAACATCTATCAAAAACCCCTGGATGAAGCTATCAGAATGACTAATGCCATATCAGCTGTTTCTTTATATGATTATAACGCCAAGGAAGCTTATAAAATATACACAGGAGAAAAAAAGCTAAAAATAAACAAAAAATAAAATTATTAACAATTCCCGCTTCTAAAGACCGCATAAGAGATTCTTAGAATGCCAGCTCAAAGCCACTGATTCGTATAAAGATAACCTCTCCCTCTATTTTCCGGAATTAAATATGGCCTCTTTAAATCTTTGAAATACATATATTATAACTAATGCTTGATAAGGGGAACAAAAGCAAATCCAGGATATTCTTCAGCCATTATTTCTCCACCCTTTTCTTTTTTAGCTTTTATAATACAGTGGCGCACCGGACAAACAATAACACCATCTTGCTTTAATTGGTCAATAAGTTCCTGCGGCAAACTGCTTTCAGCTGCAGCGCTAACCAAAATTCGATCAAAAGGAGCCTGGTCTGGCAGTCCTATGTCTTGCTGAATATGATGTATATAAATATTTTGCTTTCCAGACAATCTATACCTAGAGTTATGAACCAACTTTTCCACTATTTCAGTTCCATATAATTCACAGTTTTTCACAAGACTATCCAATAAAGATATTACATATCCGCATCCAGATCCCACTTCCAATATTTTCAATCCGTCCCCAAGCTCCAACTTATCCAACATAAAAGCGATAGTGGATGGCTGGGATATGGTCTGGCCATAATCTATGGGCAAAGCCATATTCTCGTAAGCTTGTTCTTTATAGGGGTTAGGAACAAAATCCTGCCTTTCAACTTGATTAAAAGAATTTATAATTTCTCGGGAAAATCCTTCTTGTTCCAAATGTTTCAACAGCTCTTGCTTGCTATCCATATATTTTAAAATTTTTTTATTTTTTCGTTTTTTATTATATCATAGTAAAAAAACAAACACGAGACATTTGTTCTTGACGTTTGCTTAAGGAATAATCAGGCTACAACCAGCTAATTCTAAAATAAAACTTATCTATACCAAAAATCCTTTAATCCAAAGAGTTGTCAAAGGCTGTTTTGAAAAATTTAGCTAAAATATCTTTATTGATAAAAAATAGTACTTACCATAGTAAGTACTATAGTATGGATTATCTT
>JAGXOH010000054.1 GCA_023659985.1 Candidatus Falkowbacteria bacterium LH_S3
AGTTCTTCGGGTAGAAACGCTACAAAAGTTTGGAATTCTTTAATGTTGAGCCACTCTAAAACTTTTTTAAAATCTTTTGTGATTTCTTTCATCTTTTCTTCAAACTCACTTGTTTTCATCTTTCCTTTTTTGTCTATAAGTTTTAACAAAGAAGATCTATTTTCATCGGACTGGATATTTAGTTGATTGAGGAGCAGTTTTATTATCTTCCTGCTATTTATCTTTATTTCAAAATCTTCTTCCTTTGCGCCAAAATTTTTCATTACATTATGCGCGAAGAGAATAATTTCCGCTTCTGCGTCTGTAGTTTTTATGCCAAAAATATCTATATTTAATTGCCAGTGCTCTCTCAGACGCCCCTTTTGAGGTCTTTCATACCTAAAGATATTTGCTATTGAAAAAAATCTAATTGGAAATAAAAGATCTCTCTTTTTTCGAGCAATCATTCTGACGACTGTAGGCGTCATCTCAGGGCGCATACTTACATTTCTTTCACCTTTGTCTTTAAATTTATAGGTTTGTTGATTTGCGAGCTCTTCTCCTGATTTTGCTTCAAAAAGCTCAGAAGGTTCTAAAATAGAAGCATTATATTCTTCATAACCAAAGCTTTCCGCAGTTTCTCGCATCTTTTTGAAAATATAATTTTGAATGGCCATATCTTCAGGGTACAAATCGCAAACTCCACGATAAGGCTCTTTTGATATTTTTTCACTGCCTCTTTTTTTCATAATGACTTATTATATCAGAGATAATTACAGATTGTAACAAACATTGAGTGTTTACAATATGAAAAGGTAATGTCCGCACAGATTTTAAATTAAGCGAAGCTTAATTGCTGAAAGTTGAAGGTTGAAAGAGTGCCTAATGCCAGAGGCACCTGACATTAGGTAATTTACCCCGCACCTTTTACTCTTCAAGAAGAGTAAAAGGTGCGGGGTTTACCGAAGGCAAATTCGTTAAGCTTTCAACTTTCAATAATTTGCTGAGTTATGAGGAGAATTTTTCATAAAATTCAGAGTTGATACCATTTTCTATCAAAAATTACAGTCAACTTTAGCTGTGATTTTATCTCTGCATAGGTGTTGGAAATCGATTAAAACCTGGTTTCAACAAAATACCCAAACAATTTTACTGCCGAATCTAAGCCAGGTGACGATTAATAGATTATAGTTAGCGCCAAATAATTCTAATTCAATTCTTCGATGTCACCTTTAGCTAAATATTCTTTTATCTTGCGCCATTCACCCATAATCTTTTCCTGTCCGCTGGCAATATCATTCCAATTATCCTTATCAAAACCCAAAATATTATATGGCACAGGCAGTAACCGGACTGATTCAGGAAAATGTTTTTTCAAGGTCATTATTGCTCGGCGAATATGATAGTTTTTTGTAATCACCAGTATCTTCTTAATATTATCCCAACCGAGTTTTTCACTGATAACTTTTTTGGAAAATAAAACATTCTCAAGCGAATTCGTAGACCTATCTTCCTTGATCAGATCATCAACATTCACTCCCAGACTAATTAATACCTGACTCATCTCTTCTGCTTCATTCTTATGGGTAATCCGATTCTTTCCCCCGCTTACCAAAATCTTTTTAGCTTGTCCATTGTGGTATAGCTCACTAGCTTTCTCGGATGCCTCCTTATGCCTGGTGCCAAAAACAATAATTAAATCTCCTTGTTCTAGTTTTTGTTTTAAAAATATATATTCAGTTATTATTTTAATGCTTTCTTCCATACTTATTTTATAACAAGTAAAAGTGGGCCACTCAAACGTAATATCTAAATGGCCCAGCTTGACTTAATCGTCCTTCCAACGATATTTTTCAGGGAATGTGATATGTATTTTGTTCAAAAGAATTGAATGAATCTTTTCAGCTATGTATTGAATCGAAAATTTTCCGACATCAAGTAATAAATTATTTTCACCAACTGACTTAGCGATATAATTTTCAACATTCATAAGCAATGATTTGACTTTCTCCAGTTGATTATAGATATCGCCAAAAGCAAAACCTTTCTCAATCCAACTGATTAGTACCTTGAGCATTTCTTTTTCTATACTGAAGATCATCATGCTTAGATTATCGAAAGCCTTTCTCTCTTTGAAGTTATAGGCTTTTTTAATTTCCCATAATTCGTTCTGGTATGTTTTCCGTAACAAATCAATCCACTCGACAAATACTATTTTCAAAGACATATAAATAGCTGCTACGTTCGAGTCAACCAGATATTCATGATATCCCTCAAACGGGCTTTGCCATATAAGCCTATCCTGATTATCTAGGATTTCTTGAATAGGAGTACCATCAAATACTCGCAATGCTTTTGATAATGTTGGAGTGAAACGATACTTTTCCAAAAAGGCCAAATCGACCTTTAGGGTATCAAGTGTCGTATAAGGATTAAATATCATGAAGCCGGGTACAATATCAATGTCGACCTGCCTGAATATATCGATTGATTGGTATATGGTTTCCAGCGACTCTCCCTTTTTGAAGACTTTTATGATTTCTGGATTAACTGACTCAATTCCGATAAGCATTCTCTCGAATCCTGCGAATCTCATCAATTTGGCAGTTTCAAGCGATATGTCATTAGATCGGCAGAAGCCCATAATGTGTAACGGAGCCAATTTGCGCTTGATGATTTGCGTACAGATATCAATCACATGTTGCTTGCCACTTTTTCCTGGACCGAACATATTAGGATCATTAAACTTGAATACGTTTATCCTGTGTTCATTTTTCAAGTGTTCCAGTTCATCAACGATGTCCTCAGGATTTCTTCCGCGCCAATTTGCTCCTATAGAACTCCTTTCAAAAGACTGATTGCTACAAAAAGTACATACTCCGTAACAACCTCGGCTTCCTAATATTGTCGCATAGTTCGTTTTACCAAGACAATACTCAAGTAGATCTCTACTTGGCCATTCAAGACAAGCAAACTCTGGCTTCTCGGCTGGTAGATTAATTACTATTCCTTTTTCTCCTTTGTAAGCGGTGCCGGATATTCCTCTCCACTCCCTATTATTGATCAGTGACTTAACTAGCTCGGGAAAGGTATTTTCCCCTTCACCCAAGACTATCGAGTCAATTTGCGGAATCTTTTCCAGGATGTGCTTGGCACTCAAAGTGGCGGTAAAGCCGCCACAACAAAGGTGTGAATCAATACTGCGCTCACGGATCTTTTCAACAAGTAACTTCACGGATGGCAATGCTCTTTGCATTACCGATATACCAATTATACGAGAAGGGTCTACCCTTATCTCCTCTACTGTTTCATCAATGGTTAATGCCATGATATCTGCATCAAGGATTTTAGTCTTTAGCCCAGCTTTTCTTAGTGCTGAAGAAAGGTACATCAAACCCATTGGCTCTTTCGGATTATAATCTGGTATCCTGCCTGAATGATACATTGGTGGTAATACTAGTAAAGCATCAAATTTAGTTATATTTTCCATTTCAAGATTTCTCCTTAGTCTTATTCGGGTTAACTTTTGACTGAAGTGTTCAAAGAAGACATTTCCTTTTCCAGTTCTTCATAGGCTCTATCAATATGATAGATGCAATCAATCGTAGATTTTCCTTCAGCTGCCAAGGCAGTCAAGACAAGTCTCGTACCTGCAACAATGTCTACTATAGCAATAACAACATTAGCAACAGTATTCCAAGCATCAACAAAAAGATAATTAAAACTAACAACAATGAAAACAGCCGTCTCAGCTTGGATTACAAATTTCTTCATTTTACATCCCCTTTGTCATTTTTATTGAGTTTAAGCACTCTTTTTAGTACTTTTCCGAGTCTTAATATTTCTTTCTCTTTTGCTCTTGTTACTCCTTTTAAACTTATGTGATATCTCACCTCCTTTCTTTACCGTTGAATTTAAAAGAACTGTATAATTAAATGTGAAGTGCAACACGCATAATATGATATAATGGCAAAGCCAA
>JAGXOH010000055.1 GCA_023659985.1 Candidatus Falkowbacteria bacterium LH_S3
TTGACCAACCTCGCATATCTTTGGTAAAATCTTGATTAGGTGATTTAGTCCATTTCATCACAAAATTTCTAGATACTTTTTTCTTTTTAGCAATCATTAATTTTGAAAGGTGATGATTAAAGAGTAATTTATTGACTTCTTTTCTTAACTTGAATAATTTTTTTTCATAAAAAATTTTATTATCATTATGATTAAAACTATTGTTAATCTTATCAAATTTTTTAGGTTTTTTTAAATAATATTGCATTAAATTTGAGCAAACTTAGGTGCTCAAATTCATATGATATATAACCGCTAAAATGATACTAGAAGATAATCTAGTGCTTTTAGTTTATGGAAACACAAGGTATAAAATATACTGGTTCAAAAAGGGAAATACTTCCTGTTTTATTGGAATTGATAAAGCTGCTCAAAGTAAAGACGGTTTTAGATGGTTTTTCTGGCACGACAAGGGTTTCCCAAGTGTTAAAGCAGGCTGGTTATACCGTCTATGCTAATGATATTGCCGATTGGTCAAGAGTATTCGGCGAATGTTATTTATTGAATAGAAAACCGGTGAATTATTATTTACCGCTTATAAATCATCTGAATAATTTGCCCGGGGAATACGGCTGGTTTTCGGAAAACTACGGCGGCGAACCAAACAATGGCTCGGCTACGCAGAAAGACGGCAGAAAAAGAATTTGGCAATTACACAACACCAAAAAATTAGACGCAATCAGAGAAGAAATTGATAAAATCGCAAAAGATGAAATTGAAAAATCGGTATTGCTTACCAGTTTAATTATAGCGATGGATAAAGTTGACAGCTCTGTTGGACACCAGGTTTCGTATTTGAAAAAATGGGCGCCCTGTGCTTACAACGTAATGAAAATGGAAGTGCCTCGTTTAATTATTGATGATAAGCAACATCAAGTTTATCAAAAAGATATTTTTGATTTGGTAAATAACATTGAAGTAGATTTAGCCTATTATGACCCTCCTTATGGTTCTTCAAATGAGTTAATGCCGCCTTCTCGCGTGAGATACGCCTCTTATTATCACATCTGGAAAACTATTTGCTTGAATGACAAGCCAAAATTAGTTGGCGTGGCGAATAGACGAGAAGATGTGGGCGATACGATTTCCGGTTCTATTTTCGAGGAATTTAGAAAAAATAACGAGGGACAATATATTGTTATTGAAGCGATAGAAAAATTGATAAAAAACACACCAGCAAAATATGTGGTTTTATCTTACAACAACAACGGCAGAGCTACTTTTCAGGCAATAAAGGATATACTAGAAAATTTGAAGAAAAAAATCTCTATTTTTGAAATGGATTACAAAAAGAATGTGATGGCGACAATAACTAGAACAACAGACGAATGGATTAACGATACTAATGGAAAAAACAAAGAATATCTATTTTTAATACATAAAAACGGAAAAACAGAAACTATACCCGAAATTAAAGTTGAGAAAATTGATATTCGGAATTTAGCGTTGGCAAGACAACAGAAATTAGTTTTTTAAATTTATGAATAAGTTCAAAACATCGGCAATTGAAATATTGAAACGAGAAAAGAAACCTTTACACTACAAGGATATTACGCGTTTAGCTTTGGAAGCGGGAATTTTAGAAACGGAGGATGCGACACCGGAAAAATCAATGAATTCTCAAATTATAATGGATATTAAGAATAAAAAAGAGACATCTGATTTTATTAAGACCGCACCAAGTATTTATACACTAAACTCCAACAAAAAAGAATCTAGGCAAAATCAAAAAATCGAGGAAAAGGAAAAAAAGAAGAAGAAAAAATCGTAGTTGAAGGAAATTTTACGGGCAAAGCCGGCGAACACTTAGTTTGCGGCGAGCTTTTATTTAGAGGTTTTAATGCCAGTATTATGAGTGTAGATGTTGGAATAGACATAGCGGCTGTAAAAGAAAATAAATTTTTCGGTATCCAAATTAAAACGGCGCACAAAAATAGATTTAATACTTACACCTTTCATATCCGAAGTTCTTCCTTTGAACGGCATAATCAGGGGAATGTATTTTATATTTTTGTGCTTCGTGAAGAAGAAGAAAATAATTTTTTGATTTTGCTCTCTAGCGAAGTTGAAAGAAAAATAAAAGAAGGTGTGATTTTTTCAGTAAACAGACAGACCGGATACGCTCTGAATATAAAATTTCGTGATGGTAAGGTTTATCTCGGTAATATGGATCACGAGATGAATTATTTTTTGGATAATTGGGATATTATAAAGTAGATTTTATATGTCGAAACGAAGAGAAAAAATTTCATTTATAGCCGAAAGAAAGGTTTCAAAACCCGTTAGAGTTGAATTTCGCACAAAAGAGGGCGGAAAGGTTGCATTTAAGGCCCATGAAAGGATTTCAAAACCCGTTAAAGTTGAATTTTATGCAAAGAAAAAAAAGTAAGATTTTATACATTGATACAAATGTTATTTTAGATTTTGTTGCCGATAAGGACAACTACACCGTTGTATTAATGGAGTCAGTAAAAACAAGGAGTTGGAAATTAAGAATTTCAACTTTTGCAATGATAGAATTGGCCGAATATAGAAAAAATGAAATTTTTCTTTGGGATAAACTCAGTCAAAATAAGAGTTTAAATAATATAATTAAGCGAATAAAGAATCCGCGAGAAAATAAAAAGTTAAAGAAATATCATTTTGAGCAAGTATCTAGTTGATTGAAAAATTTACAACAACAACTGTCTAATATCGGATTTCTTAATTTGGGTTCTTCAAAAGATGAAAATATTCCAAGCAGTTGGCAACTCGCGCATGAATTAGGAATTTATTCAAACTTAAATGCTAAAGATGTTATTCATCTTGCCACCACCATAGCTGCTTCGCAAAACAAAGAATGTGATTTTTTCATTACAAACGATGGTGATTTGTATAATGAGTCAAAGAAAATAATAAAAGAGATTAAACTCGAAAATAAATTAAAGGTTTTAAAACCAAAAGAATTTATTGAACAATTCCCGCCAATCAAAAAAATAGGCGGCTTGCCAACTTCGTTGGCACGAAAAATTGCGGCGGCGAAAAAGTGAGGGCGGGCAAAAATTCCATCTCTCCAACCCCCTTCCTTTTTGCTCGCTTGCTTGGGCTGGCAAAATTTTTTGCGGCGGGAATTTACAAAAAGGGTAGTAGATGGATTCAGATTTCAAATCCTTGCCTCTGCTTTATTTTATACAATCTTTCCAAAAAGTTAGCACCGGCATAACTCGCGATCATCGCTAAATGCCAATCATGATTAGCGATTGTTCCAGCGACTCCACCAACTACTGCTGCAACAAAAAGCGAAAAACCAAGATTGATAAGATGGAAAAAAATATTGAAAAACGAGATCGTATTTTATTGAAAAACAAGAAAGAGGAGTATAGAATTGCTGATATTATGGGTCATAGCGCTGTAATCAGATTTGATTTACAAACACTCGTGCTTTGTACTCTAAATTATGTTAAGCAATTCCTTGATCAAATTCCTGCTACATACTTTGCTTTGAGTTTAGAAAATTCTTCGTGTATTTCTCTAGCAATATCTTTAGGAAATTCTACATCCAAAATTAAATCTCTAATTTCGTTTGATGCCTGATCAACAGAATTTATATTCTGTAAATTTACTTTATGTAATTTTGCTTCAATTTCTATCCCCAAATCGGATTCCTTTAAAAATTTATCAAAAGCCGAAGCTAAAATAACAAATCCCTGCGGCACAGGAATTTTATTCTGAATCATTTCGCCGAGGGAGGCTCCTTTGCCGCCGGCAATATCAGTTTTTTTCTATTTAAATTTTCAATATTGCGAATGAATTTCATAAACTGATTTTTTTGATAGTGCCGTCTTTCAGGTTAATCTCTATAACATCGCCTGTTTTAAAAATTTTTGTTCCCAATTTAGTTCCTGTTATAC
>JAGXOH010000056.1 GCA_023659985.1 Candidatus Falkowbacteria bacterium LH_S3
GAATATTACATATTGTGATTTTCCCGCTTCCGTTTTCACCAAATAATAAATTTATCTCTTCTTTAAAAGTTTCGTTATTAAAAAACTTATGCCAAAAAAATCTTGGAAGTATTTATATTTTTTGATTGTTCTAATTTCTTGGATTTTCATAACTTTATGACCAAAAATCCAAAAGATTTTTGATAGCTTCTCTGAATAAAACCGGGGCTTTTATGCCTAAAACAAGATTGCCGTTTTTGTTTAGTAAAAAGCTCACTTCAATTTCAACGACTTTATTTTCTGTTCCGCCGTATAAAATAACTGTGCGAATACTTTTATATTTTGGATAATATTTTTTGATGTAAGTTTTTTCTATATCGTTGAAACTTTTTAATTTATTAATTCCATTTTGGCGAAATTGATATTTTTTGCCCTCAATATTAATAACTTCGCTTCTGTCGAAATCAATCAAAATTAAATCCGGTATGCTGATGATTTTATTTTTGTTGCCAGCTTTATACGCTTTTCTATCCAAATACTTTTCAAGCGGTATATGCTTGCCTTTGCTCGTTATGAAATAACCTTTTTCGCAACCGGCATGATTTTCAAAAATAGAAAATCCTTTTGTAAAATTTTCAACGACTAAATGTATAAAAATTGTGCCAAGTTTTTCGCCTTCTGTTTCGTATTTCCAATAATTATCTTGTTCTTTGCTTGGGGGCAAAACTAACTTTTGAATTTGTAGTTTTAGATGATTAGTAATTTTTATAAACTTATTGTCAGCTTGTAAATGTTTTTGTTTCAAGCCGTGTTTTGTAATGACAATTTTGCCTGTCCAGCCCAATTTTCGGATTGCTGTGCTTATTAAGCTCAATGCCCCTATATTTGGATCGTGGGCGAGTCCACCAGATTTGAACAATCTGCCAGAAATTGTGATCTTATCACCATTCTTTTTAATCAAAATAGAAACATTGCCTTTTGGCGCGCGACGCATTTTCTTTTTGAAAGCAATAACTTCATCAACAGAATTAAATGGCTTAAAAATCTCTTCGTCCAATTTTTTATCTTGTATTTCTACGCCAAGCGTAAGTAATAGCTTCGTGCCAAAAATATAAGTGGCTGTTGGAGCTTCTTTTTGCTCTATTTTTAAGTTGTAGAGCATCACCTTCTTAATTTTTGGATAATAAATTTCAACAAACACAAATTTAAAGGCACGCTGATATACACCAGTGTTTCGGCTTTCTTTGTCGTCAGTTTTTGTTTCTTCAACAGCGTAAAGTGGCGTATCTTTTTGCATTGGCTGTTTTTCTTGATAGAAAATAAGAAAATCAACAAAGCTGGAAAATCCGCTAACAGATTTTATTAAAACTCTTTCAATTTTATTGCAACGGAAACCAACAACTTCATACAAAAATGTAAATTTTCCTTTTTCTAAAATTGGTAAAATCCGAATTGTATCAATAAAACAAGCGAATTTATTATCTTTTGCAAACATCATCAAAATATTTGCGATAACTTCTCGCTTTGGTTTTTCTTCTGTTAAAATCCAAAGATTATTATTTTTCATAAGCTATTTTTCTTTACGAAATATCATAATAAATTGATGAAACTGGTTAGCGACGAAGGCGTGCGGGTATCCGAATGGATAAAGTTTTTGCGTTGCGTCATACCAAATTTTATAACCCTTGAAAGAAATATTGGGTATTTCAAGTAGCTTGCTTGTGATATAGCAATGCAACATATTATGCTCGTTTTCGTTCGACTGTAAATCTTTTACAAAAACCGCAATATATCCTTTCGGCTTTAGATATTCTGCGGATTTCGCAATTACATTTTTTAGCGATTCAAGAAAATTTTCCCTTTCCATATTTCCTAAATCTGTCTCATAGTTTGTAAACGGAGTAGCAACCGCAACGCCAGTTTTCTTTTGTTTCTGTCCAGTTCTTTTTTTACTTAACATTTTGCCATATGGCGGATCAGTTAGAATAAAATCAACTTGTGTATTTTTAGGTAATAGTTTTTCCATTTCAAAAGAATTGCCCACAATTGCGGTTTGTTCCACAACACCAAGCTCTTTGCAAACTTTTTTATACAAATCAATGTAATTTTTCGATAAATCAACACCGATACCCTTTCTATTGGACAACGAACAAGCGATAAGTGTTCCGCCAACTCCCATAAATGGATCAAAAACGATTTGCTCCTCTTTCGTGAAGAAATCAACAAATTTTTTCATCAATTGCGGAGGTTTTGGCGATGGGTGTTTACCTCGTAAATGGTGGGCAAATCCATCAGCACCTTTCGTTGAATAATGTGTAACCTCAACGGAATTAAGAAAAAATATCCACTCCGAACCGCTTAAATTATTCAACTTGTTTTGTGGACTAACACTTTTTAGATAATAAATTTTTTCTTTTACACCATTGTTTTGTTCGCCGTTGCTGTTGCTTTTATATCGTTGATAGCTTTGTTCTGCAATTTCGCTTTTGCCCGCATTGTTAAATAATTTTAAAATTTCGCTTTCTAGCATTATGCCGTCGTCGTTATAACTTAAAAGCAAGTGCTTAAAATTGTTTTTCTTTATAATTTCGTCTAGTGCCTTTATTCCTGTATTTGAATTACAAAAATCGGATTTTTGGTTTTCATACGACCTCATTCCTGTAATACCTTTTATTTGCGGATTATCCCATTTAGCGATAGTTTCTAAAATATGATAATTGGGGACGTATTGTCGCTCGTTATACGGCGGATCAAGATATAAAATATCAATACCTTTTACTTGGTCTAAAACTTTAAGGCCGTCAGTATGATAAATTTTGTGCGTTTCATTGCTTTTTATTATTTCCGGTACTTCAAGCGTTAACTTTTTGAAAGCCCTTTTATCCCATTCTTTTAAAAAAGCCGAGTATGTCCCGCTTATATTTGCGACAAATGGCACAGCTTCAATAAGCGAAGCGAGCAAAAAATAATATTCCTGTTCATTGATAAGATTTGATTTCCCCCATTCTTCTATTTTTTCTCTAATTGCGTCAATTTGTTTAGAATTATCGCCGGTAAAATATTTACGGGAGTAAGTTTGTCCTCGTGTTCCTTCGGGCGAATAATTTTTATAAATAAATCCTTCAATACCTTCTAAATTATTTAGGTATTTGATAATTTCCTTTGCGTTTTGGCTATCGCTGGTAAAAAGTGTTTCCTCAACAGGGTCAATTTTTAAATGTTTTAATAATTTTGTAAATTTTGGGTATTGATTTTGTTCAATATAAACTTTTTGCAGAACATAAGAAAAAAACAAGAGGTCAGATGAAATAATTTTGTAGCCGAGTTTCTTAAAATGCTTTGCAACACTTCCAGTTCCAGCAAAAAGATCACAAAAAACATTACCCTTTAACTCTTTTTCTTTGACAAAGGCTTCTATAAAATCAAGTAAATTTTCTTTACAGCCAATAAATCGCATAAATTATTTTATTAAATCATCTACACCAATCTCTAACGCTTTGGCGATTTTGGTTAATGTTTCTATTGTCGGATTTTGATTAACACCATTTTCTATTTTAACAATAGTATTAAGCGATAAATCAGCAAGTCGAGCCACTTTTTCAAGAGAATATCCTCTTTTATCTCGTAGCTTTTTTAAGTTTTCAGAAATTTTATTTGACATATTTATTACGATTATTTAACATTGTAGTATATAAATTTTATTCTAAATTTTACCTGCTTTCTATTATAATGATAAACAAAAATACAAAAAGAGTCAATAAATCGTATTAAATCTGTCATAGCAATATGATAATGTCATAGCCAGCGCAATTTAGAAATGTCATACAATAAAATCCAAATAACAAAACTTAAAACTTAAAGCTAAAAACTACAACTTAAATCTTAAAACTTCTTACCTTCTTACT
>JAGXOH010000057.1 GCA_023659985.1 Candidatus Falkowbacteria bacterium LH_S3
TTGGCTTTGCCATTATATCATATTATGCGTGTTGCACTTCACATTTAATTATACAAAGAAAGAGTTTCAGCCTTTTCTGATAATCTTCCGGATTCCCAAGGATACTATTTTGAGGAAATCTGGCTCAGGAACTCCTGCGAATACAAATCCAGAACGAGCTTCATGATGTCAGCAGTTCACCAGACTAATATTTCTTTAAAGAACAACATTACAACAAATTATATGCGAAAACCTAACTGGACAACACTGAAAATGAAATACAATAAATCTCAATTGGCTTGGATATCATATGATTTTTCAAATTCTTCATACGACCTAATAATTGGTAGTGCACTTTTTCCATTGTTTTTCAAACAAGTCTTATGGCCTGAATCTGCAACAACTGATTTGGCTTGGAGCATAGCAATATCTCTGCCACTTATCATAGTTGGTATCTCCTCTCCGTTTATTGGAGCCTTTCTTGATAACAAAAATAAAAAGAAAGAATTCTTTGTTTTCTCATGCATAATGACAGGTGTTTTGACAATGTTATTAGGGTTTGTTTCAGTAGAGTCATGGCTGCTTCTAGTCATAATTTTTAGTTTCAGCTTAATGTTTTTCAAGTTCTCGCAATTTTCCTACAATGCTTTTTTGCCATCCCAAAAAACAGGAAAAGGTACAGCTCTTCTTTCAGGTGTTGGGTGGGGGCTTGGCTACTTGGGTGGAATTTCATCTATAGCTCTTGCATTTTATTTCATTAAAGGAAAATCTCTCCCTGGAGATTTTCTTAGTTACCAACATGCATTTCTAGCTGTTTCAGCATTCTTTTTGTTTTTCTCATTGCCAAGCATATTTTTCTTGAAGGCAAACAAACATAGTGCTGGTAATAAAAATGATAGTTCTACTTCGATTTCCAGTGTTATTAATACTATAAAAAATTGGCGTAATAATAAAAAAATTTTTAAATTTTTGATCGCTTTTTATCTCATTAACGATGGGCTTACGACAATAGTTTTTTTTAGTTCTTTATTTGCTTCTGGAACTTTGAAAATGTCAACGAACCAAGTAATGTTAGGTTTTCTAATTAGTCTAATAGTCGCTGTACCAGCAACTATTATATTGAGTCGATTGAGCGAGAAAATTGGTTATATGAAAATGTTATACTGGAACATTTTTTTGTGGATTTGTATTGCAATCTCATTCTTGATAGTTAAAACTCCGATGCATTTGTTTATACTCGCTGCATTTATAGGACTCGTTATTGGAACAACACCTTCATTAGCTCGTGCAATATTGGCTAATATGATATCACGGAACAAATCTGTAGAATCTGCAGAAATTTATGGATTCCATACTATGGCGAGCCGAGTCTCAGCAGTAGTTGGTCCTTTGCTATTTGGAGCAGTATCAACAGTAACCCACAGTCAAACACTTGCTTTGAGTAGTTTGACAATTTTTTTCCTAGCAGGCTTATTAATTCTCAGAAGAGTCAATTATTCTGAAGTGTCATGAAAATGCGATGATGACAGAACAATCGACTAAAGTCGGATTGCAATTCTACTGCGCTCCATTATAACCACTTAGCTGTAATGTTATTCTAATCTGCTATCGTCTTAATTCAAACTATAGAAGAAAGTAGAAGATTTAGTTTTTCAAACATTACCGGACAACACTGAAAGTAACTGAATTATGTTCAATCTTAAATTAATACTCAGATTATATATCATTAAAAATTTGTCGTGGTGTTAAATAGTTAGAGCATTTCTGTGATTGACTGTTCAATTTACGAACTGCACACTGAACGTCTTTATCTGTAATTGTAACAAAAAAAGATGAAAAATAGAAAAGACCATATTAAGTAAACTAAAATGACACTGAAAGTCCATTAGTTCTGTAAAATAAAATGACACCGAAATTAACTGAAGTATAATGAAGAAAAAGATTGAATTTAATTCCGCGCCTTTTCTTTAGTAGAAAAGATGTGAATTGATTAGAATTTAGTGTTCACTTTCATATGATATACAATCGTTAATAAACTATTTATGCCACAAGTATGTCGCGTTTCGAGTGTTAGTTCAGCATATCTAATTTCAACAATCTATTTTTTTACATCTTCATTTTCAATCCTAAAGATTGCGTTTCCAATTCTTTTTATTGATTCTTGTTTCCCTAATATCGCGGACACTAAAAATGGGCCAGGTGATTTTTCTCTTCCGGTCAAAGCGAATCTCATAGGCCAAAGTACTTCACCTCTTCCCTCTTTGCTTGCAAAATCCCAAATTTCCGCTTTTATTGACTCTGCATCAAAGTTATCCTCTGATACATTTTCTAAAAATTCCTTAACTTTTCCAAGTTTCTTTTTTACTTTTTCATATTCGTCTTCACTTCTCCATTTCAAATTTTGAAGTTCATAACTTGGTTCCTTTAAAAAATATTCAAAATCCCCTCTTTCCCAAATCTCTTTAAATTCATAAAATACATCTATTCTTTCTCTTACTATAGGAAGTATCTTCTTTAATTTTTCTTCATTAATATCATCAACATCGCCTTTCATATTATTTGAAATAAATTTTTTAAGTCTCAATAGATACTCTTTGTCAGTCATTTCCCTCATATATTTACCATTAAACCAATTTAATTTTTCTTTCTTCATAAAATTTTACAGTTAAAAATTAGATTGAAATCTGTTGTTAATTTTACTAATCTGTTAAATAAAAAGCAAATTGAAGTGATGACCTTTCGTTTGTTATCTAACCATATATATCATGTTAGGAATTTTGTCTTATATTCAGAAACATTTTGTTATTTTTATTCCCATAGCTATGGTTTTGGGTTTGGTTTACGGGTATTTAGCTGGTGCCTCTTTTTTGCAAGTAGCCATTATGCCTTTAGTAGTTTTTATGGTGTTCTTTATAATGGTGGGGATGAATTTCAGAAGTCTTTTGTCAGGAGTAGACTTTAAGCTACAATTGACTACACAGTTATTCAATTTTTTAGTTGTTCCCTTTGTGGCTTATTTTCTGTCTTTATTATTTTTAGCAAGTCAG
Organism: Candidatus Falkowbacteria bacterium LH_S3; assembly: GCA_023659985.1. Taxonomy (GTDB): domain Bacteria; phylum Patescibacteriota; class Patescibacteriia; order Patescibacteriales; family JAGXOH01; genus JAGXOH01. The sequence continues at coordinate 3,027 of JAGXOH010000057.1, forward strand.
CCTTACTTAGCTTTAGGATTATTGTTAATGAGCTTGTTACCCACGAGCGGAGTAACGATTGTTTGTACGGATTTTGCTAATGGCAATGTTGTCGCTTCTGTTAAAATGGCGGTTATTGGCTTAATTTTAGGAGGATTGCTCGCTCCTTTGTATGTAAATTTATTGATGGGAGAAGTAATAAACATGCCCTTTTTGTTGATATTTAAAAAAATAGTCTATATTATTTTTATTCCCATGATATTAGCCATATTTACGCAAGATCTTTTAATCAGAATATATGGAATAGATTATTTTCAGCACAACATTAAACCCAATTTTGCCAAGATATCAACTTTAGGTATTCTGGGCATTGTTTTTGTTGGGCTTTCTATGCGGGCTCATTATATAATCAATAATCCCCAGATAATTTTGTGGTTATTGATACCCTTATTTTTGTTTTATACAGTAAATTACGTTTTAGGCACTTTATTGGCTAAATATTTTTTTAACAAGGAAGACGGCATAGCTTTAGTTTTTGGTTCGGCTGTGAGACATTTGGCTATTTCATTGGCTCTTGCCCTTACGGTTTTTGGAGACAAGGGAGCTGACATAGCTCTCATTATTATAACGGCATCTATATTACAAATTCCGTTCGCCTCTTGGTATTCCAAATTATCACATAAATTATTTAAACCTAAAAGCTAACGGTTGGGTGACAAATGAAAGGTCATCACCTTTGAAATAATTTTTCCTTAGATTTTTGATTGATTTTAAATTTAATCTTCTTAATTCTTTCAAGTTTTTGTTGATCTTCAAAATAGACATATAATTATTCAT
>JAGXOH010000058.1 GCA_023659985.1 Candidatus Falkowbacteria bacterium LH_S3
GATTACTAGAAGCTTTAGGATAACCTCAAATGTTATAAGTAACCTTCATTATAAGGAGGCAATAAATAATATGGCTGACAGGGTGGAGAAAGGGAATAAGATTAATACCATTATTGCGGAATATCCTGCTCTTTTTCCTCCTGTAGTTAATGAAGTTGTTGCTGTGGGAGAAAAGACTGGAGAGTTGAATGATATGCTTTTGGAATTAGCTGATTTTTATGAGTATGAAGTGGATAATATAATGGATAATCTGCCTTCTATCATAGAGCCTATTTTGATTTTAATATTAGGAGCAGGGGTTGGCGGACTGGCTATTGCCATTATTTTGCCTATGTATTCACTTACTGCTACAATATAATGGAAGCGGATAGCTAAAAGGCGGAAAATAGTTTGGGATTGGTCATTATTTTTTATTATCAATAGAACAATGAAACAATGGAGTGATGAAATAATGGAATCTGGCTATTTTTTGATAAATGTAATAGTGGCAATCGCTATTATCGGACTTATGACCACATTATCAATTCCTTATATTAGAAATTTTCAGCCGACTTTGAAATTAAGCGCGGCCCAGAAAGAAATAACTTCCAATTTAAGGTTAGCCCAACAATCAGCTGTTACTCAGCAAGTTGTTTATTCTGTTAAATTTTATGTTGATCATAATGATTATGAAATATTAAAGTTAAATAGTGGGGCAACCTCTACGGTTAAATATATAGAATTACCTGATAGTATAAATATTCAAGAAATTTTGGATTCAGATGATAATGAAGTTGAATTTAATTTTTACGGAGGTGTAGACGAACCTTGTCAGGTGGTTTTATCAAATTCTCAGGATAAATTAGGAAAAATAAATATAAAACCATCTGGTTATGTTGAACTTAAGCAATAATAATTTATCAATTGCCTAAAATGTTATTTTCCAGAAAACAAATACAAGGCGTCATTAGCAATCAACAAGCGTTGTCTCTGATAGAGGTTATTGTTGCTTTATCTATTTTAGCTTTTGTGGCTATTGGGTTGATGAATATGTACCCTCTGGGTCTTTCTATTAATAGTGAGGCGGAAAAAAGTTCTGTGGCTTCTTATTTGTGCCAACAAAAAATAGAGCAATTAAGGGCAAGTGATTATGAAGATATTAATGTCGGAGTTATTGAAGAGAAACATAAATTGTCTGATAGTGAAGATGATTATCTTTATCATTTCTGGAGAAAGACACAAATAGATTATATGGATGAGGATTTAAATGAAACAGATTCTGATCTTGGCTTTAAAAGAGCGTCTACTACGGTTTATTATATTAACGGTGTAACCAAGCAAGAAGAATCTTATCATCTGGTAACTTTAATTAATAAATAAAAGACGGTAGCTACAAATATTTAATAATCCAAATGACAAAACTAAAAACTTAAAGCTAAAAACTAAAAACTACAACTTAAAACTAAAAACTACAACTTAAAATTAAAAGCTAAAAATCAAAATTAAAAGCTAAAAGCTACAACCTAAAACTTAAAATTTTTTACTTTTTATTTTTTAACAATGTTTTTATTCAGTTTTGAATTTTGAGTTTTGGTTTTGCGTTTTGAATTTTGAGCTTTGAGTTCCAACTATATTTTAATTTGGTTTTAAATTTTGAGTTTTGGTTTTGAGTTTTGACTTTTGAGCTTTGAGTTCCAACTATATTTTAATTCAGTTTTGACTTTTGAGCTTTGGTTTTGCGTTTTGAACTTTGAGTTTTGAGTTTCAATCATATTTTAATTTAGTTTTGGATTTTGAGTTTTGGTTTTGAGTTTTGAATTTTGAGCTTTGAGTTTCAACTATATTTCATTTGACATTAGGATTTTGGATTTTGGATTTTTTAAATAATATTTTTTCATGAGACATAATAAACTTCAAACTGGCTTTAGTCTATTAGAGGTGCTTGTGGCTTTATCTTTGTTTAGCCTCGCGATTATTATGGTTACTTCTATGTATTCTCTATCTCAAAGATCTTATAATCACGCTTCAACCAAAGCGGAGCTAACCCAGAATGCCAGAGTGGTAATAAATAGAATTAGTAGAGAAATTAGACAATCTCGGGATATAGTTACTGAACTTTCCTCTTCCCTTGCATCTTCTTCCCAAGAAATTATATTTGAAGACGGGCATGACACTGAGAAAATAACCTATATCAAATACTATAAGGATGGCGCTGATATGAGGAGAGCGGAATTAGCTTATTATTTTGAAGAAGAGGAAAATGTATATGTTAGATATGATACAGTTAATAAAGATGGGGAATTGCCTGAGGAAAAAATTCTTCAGGATCAATTAGTTGGGGAGTATTTTGACATGGTCGGTTTTTGGGGAGATGAAGATTTAATAAATATTGATTTGAAATTGAAAAAAAACAATAAAACATTTCAGACAAAAACAAGCGTTTACAGTAGAAATTAAAATTAAAATTATTTTTATATGAGCAAGATTGATAAAGAGGCGAACAACAAGGGGGTGGCTTTAATAGTGGTTATGCTTTTAATGTTTTTAATGTTGTCTTTGGCTTTTTATTTTTTAAGTTTCTCTTTAACTGAAGAAAAAATGGCTAACAGTCAAGAATGGGGTGTTAAAACTTATCATTTAGCAGAGGCAGGGGTAGCTGAGATGCTTTGGAAGCTGAAAAATAATGAAACATACAAGACTAATTTTATGAACGATGCTGATTGGGAAAAAACCATATCTAGGAACGAACCTTTTGGTGAAGAAGGAACTTTTTATGAAGTAACCATTAGAAATATTGACAAGGGAAAAGGAGAAATAACAGCCACCGGCACTATAGAAATTGCTAACGACCAAATCAGCCGGCGAGTGGTAAAGAGTAAAGTTTATAAAGCTATTCCAGCTGATGATAGCGCTACTAGCACCTTGGATCTTCATGAAGCAGCTTTGTTCGCGGAAGAGGAAATAGCAATATCCCACAGTGAGGTGGAGATTGGTGGCAGCCTTTATTCGGGTGACGATATCCATATCAACGGATTTGGTACTGATGTTTATGTTTCAGGTGATCTTAAAGCGGTGGACAGATTTTTTAAGTCTTTTGGAGCAGAAGTAAATGTTAGCGGAACTATTATGGATAGTCATGATTACCCCCCGGCTCCTGAAGAAGTGGAAATGCCAACAGTTTCTTTTGACGAAGATGACCCGGATTCTTTTAAAAATAGAGCTGATTTTGTCTACAGCGAAGATGAATTTGAAGATTTAATGGATAATGCAGATGGTTCCCTTACGTTTGGAACAGATTCTTCTCCAAAAATAATTTATGTTATTGGTGACATAATTTTTGATGATGATTTGGATGTAAATATTTACGGAGCATTGGTTGCCGAGGGAGATATTTATGTAGGCAAGGGCTCTGGATTTTTCAGCTTGGTTTGTAATGACGAACACACTTCTTTGAGTATTAATTTTGTTGACGGATATCCCGCGGGTTTAATAGCTAAAAATGATATTACTTTTGGATTTTGTTTAGAGGATAAGGGCATAGAAAGCGTGATTTATGCCGGCAAACAAGTGGTTATTAAAAATTTTACCAATAGTATTGATGTTACCGGAGGTATTTTTGGGAGAACAATAGATATTTTCAGTGCATGGAACGACATGGACATGAATTATAATGAAGATATTATTGAGAGCACTCTTTATACTACAGAGTATGCGCCTGTTATAAAAGTTGAACATTGGGAGGAGGAATATTAATTATTAAGACCCCCTTGAATAAGTTCAGATACATTTAAGCTTTGAAATCCAAAATCCAAAATCCTAATGACAAATGAAATCCAAAATCCTAATGACAAA
>JAGXOH010000059.1 GCA_023659985.1 Candidatus Falkowbacteria bacterium LH_S3
CTCAAAAGTCAAAAGTCAAAACCAAAAGTCAAAACTTAAAACCAAATTAAAATATCGTTAAAAAGTAAGAAGTAAGAAGTAAGAAGTAAAATGAAATTCAAAGCTCAAAAGTCAAAAGTCAAAACCAAAAGTCAAAATTCAAAACTGAATTAAAATATCGTTAAGAAGTAAAAAGTTTTTAGTTTTAAGTTGTAGTTTTTAGCTTTGACTTTTGACATTTGACATTTGGATTTTATTAAGTTTTAGCTTTTAAGTTGTAGTTTTTAGCTTTGACTTTTGACTTTTGACTTTCATATCTTATGCCCCAAAAAGCCTACCTCTGGATACTCAAAATCGGAATTCTATTATCATTCCTGTCTTTTTTATTGGTTTTTAATGAATTGCTTTTTCCTTATATCACTTCCAAACAGATCTATTTTAATATTTTAATAGAATTGTTGTTTGTTTTCTGGATTACTTTTATTGTTAAATACCAGCAATGGAGGCCCAAATTATCCTATATCTGTTACGGCATTTTGGCTTATTTTGCTGTCATTTTAGTCTCTTGTTTTATTAGTGTAGATTTTAATTTGAGTTTCTGGGGAGATATTGAGAGAATGTTAGGGTTTTTTCATTTAGCTCATTTCTTAGTGTTTTATTTCATTATTATTACTGTTATGAAAGAGTGGAAAGATTGGCGATTGCTGTTTATAACCTCTTTGGTTGTCACATTTGTTGTTAGTGTTAAAGCAATAGCCGTATCCCCTGAGAGTACCATTGGCAACAGCGCTTATGTAGCTAGTTTATTGATCTTTAATATTTATTTTTCTCTTATATTGTTTGCAAAAGAGAGCCGAAAATTCTCCCCCCTTAGCCGGGTGGGCACTTTTAGTTGGTTGTATTTATTGCCTTTGCCTTTCTTTTTATGGGCATTTTATGAGCAGGATATCACCGGAGCCAATGCCGGTTTTGGAGTAAGTATTATAGTTTTCTTGTTTTTCTTAGGAATATTAAACAAGAGAAAGGCGGTTAAGATGGTTACTTTGGCTGTTGTTGTTGTTTCTCTTTTGGTTGGAGGTTTTGTGGTTCTTAATAAAAAGCAAGCCATAAGCGAATATTTTGCTTCTAAAAACACCTTTCAGACCCGTTTAATAGCTTGGGAAGGTGCTTGGAAGGCATTTGGCTCTCATCCGTTACTTGGAACTGGCTACGGCACTTTTGCCATTACTTTTGATAAATATTTTGATGCTGATTTTTATAATTATGCCATGCACGGAGCTACCTTTTTTGACAGAGCTCATAATAACTTAGTTGACATCGTCTCTACCACCGGAGTTTTAGGAGCGATAACATATTTATCTATTTTTTTAGCTCTGCTTTATTACCTAATAATAAATTATATAAAAGGAAGGATAAGCTATATTGAATTTTCTCTTATTATTGCCTTAGTGGCAGGATATTTTGTTCAGAATTTAGCTGTATTTGATTGTTTGGTAACTTACATATCTTTGTTTGTTGTTTTTGGATTTGTGCGTTGGTTTCATTTTAACAGTGAATCAGGAGAAGATAAAAAACTAATCGCAGAGACTGGGAACAAAAAATTATTAAATAAGGAGATTTACGCTTTAATAGGCGTTGGTATTGTTATGCTTTTCATTATATTTCAATATAATATACAGACTTTCCAGATGCTTACCAGAACTATTGCCGGCCAAAAAGCTTTTGCTCACAAGAATATTGTTAAAGCTACTGATGAATACAAACAGGGGTTGAGCTATGGTTCGCCCTTGAATCGGGATAGTAGGGCTACTTATGTGGATTCTATGTTTCCTAAGGCCAGATTACTGCACAGATTGAGTCAGGAGCAAAGGGAAAAGATTTTGACTTACACCATAGAATTAGTCAAATCCAATGTTTCTCTTAATCCCAAAGACACCGTAATAAATATGAAATTGGCAAGAGTTTATCATTTGAAGGCTCGCTTTCATAAAAAAGACAAAGAAGTTTTTGACAAGTATATTTCCTTAGCTTTGAAAGCCTCTGATCAGGCCATACAATCTTCTCCTGAACGTATTCCTTCTCGGTTTCTAAAGGCTCAAATTTATTTAACCAAGGGTGACGATGACAAAGCCATAGATATTATAGAGCAAGCTCTTGAGTTGAATAAGAATTATTATGATGGCTATTGCTATTTATCTCGTCTCTATATGGAAAAAGATCGTATGGAAAAGGGAGTTGCTAATCTGGAAAAATGCGCTGATATGGGTAGTATAAGCAAAATTAACAATTCTTATGTTATTAAAAACGCTATTAATTATTATTTGGCTGAGAAAAATATTTCCAGAGCTCTTGTCTATTATGAACAATTAGCAGTTATAGATAAAAATAACCCTAAAGTATGGGAGAAAATGGCTAAACTATATGCCACCCAAGGAGAAAATGAAAATGCAAAGCGGGCAGCCAGAAAAGCCATTGAGCTGGATAACAGCTTAAAAGATGAACTTCAAAAATTTATTCAACAGCTTGATAAAAGCAATCATCAATTTGAAATAACAGACTAAACTTTTGGATTTATGCAATTTTGGTTTATCTTTTAAATATGTTATAATTTTTATAGTATTAAAATTCTTTTCCACAAGTTTAATTTAATTAATTGTGAATCAAAAATGTCAATTTTGACTTGCAATTACTGCCTGTCTGCTTGCTTCACTCTTAAAAATTAAGGCAAGCTGATAGGTATAATTTTTAATTTTAAAAATATATGATTTGTCCTAAATGTAGCAAACAAATACCAGATGATTCTGACAAATGCAAGCATTGCGGAATCTCTATAGACCATAAACAACAGGTTTCCAAAGAAATTTCTTTTAGACGTTATCAGAGATGGATATTTTACAGCATTATTATCTTGATTTTTATCGGAATGGTGGGAATCATAATCAGGATTTATAATGCCAATTCCGAGATTTCGCAAAGTAAGACAAGTATCCAAAAGAAATTCCAAACTCAACAGGAAGAATTGCAGAAAACTAAAAACATTTTAAATGAGACCAAGACCACTCTGAAGCAAAAAACCCAGGCGCAAAAAGATTTGGAACAAAGCGCTGATAATCTAAAAAGCAAATTGGAAAATTATAATCAAAATTATAACCAAGTAGAAAGCAAATTCCAGGATTGTCAGTTGAATTTAGGTAAAGCCAATTCCAATATTTATAAATTGATAGTGGAATTAGGCAAAGGCGTATCTAACAATGATCTTGCCAAGATACCTTTGGCTGACTCTAATTTAGTTGGTCAAGATAGTGATAACGACGGCTTGTCAGATTTGGTGGAGCAATCATTAGGAACAAATTCGGATAATTCTGATACTGACGGAGACAGTTACACAGATAAAGAAGAGATTTTGCAAGGATTTAATCCAGCAGGAGAAGGAAAACTACCCTTAGATGAGCAATACGCCGCTCAAATGAAGGGGAATATTTTTTTGCAAGTGGATGGAAGTAATGAGGCATGGTATGTGGCAGGCAATGGCAAACGCTATTTCCTGGGAACTCCTGTCAATGCTTTCAGAACTATGAGAGAAGTGGAATATTGGACAGAGAATCCGCCTAATTAAGAAGAGAATGCCACTTCTTCACTTTCACTTTAACAAAATTCTAAAAAACTCAACTAAACGCGTCTTAAGCTAAAGATGTGTTTAGTTTTGTGATAAAAACAAAGAATTTTTTTTAATATTTTAATCAAATTTGCCATTTCCCGGAGAGTGGCAAATTTTTATAACTTATGAAAAAAGGTC
>JAGXOH010000005.1 GCA_023659985.1 Candidatus Falkowbacteria bacterium LH_S3
TGAACTTTGAGTTTTACGTTTCAACTATATTACTTACTAAAATCCTAATGTCAAAATCCTAATGTTAAATGAAATCCAAAATGTAACCCTAATTGCTGCAATTGTAACACTACTGGCAAGTCTATTTAAAGCCAAGATAGTGTATTTCTTCCTCTAATTCCAGATTAAACCTTTTGCTGACTTCTTTCTTAATATAGCTGATCAAACCGATAATATCAAGCGCGGTAGCCTTACCTCTATTAACTATAAAATTAGCGTGCTCCAAACTAACTTTAGCTCCTCCAATAGATTTTCCTTTTAATCCAGCAGTCTCTATAATCCAACCGACAGCTACTTTGTCGTTCTTGGTAATATTATTATTTTTAATATAACTTGCCAATTTAGGACTGTTTTTTTCTATGTCAGATAAAGATAAATTTTTAAAAATACAGCCGGCATTAGGCAAATTAGGTTGATCTTCGCATCTTTTATTAAGAGTTTGCCGGTTATATTTTTTTATTTCCTCCTGATTGCCCTTTCTCATCTTTAAAACCGCTTCCCAAATTAACAAATCTGGATTTTCCTTAAAAATACTGGCTCTATAACCGAACTGACAATCTCTATTGCTGTAAGTGGAAAAAGATTTTTGCTTGCCACTCCCATAAAAAAAAGATTCAACAGTCTCTACCAGACCAGACATATCCCAACCAAAAGCTCCGGCATTACCTCTGATAGCACCTCCGATGGTAGCTCCAGGAATACCTGCAGACCACTCCAAGCCACTTAAAGCATTGCTAATAGCTAATGTATTAGCTCTAGATAAATCAGCTCCGGCTCCGCAATGCAATCTATCTCCTTTTAAAGCAATGCGACTATTGCCTAATTTAACAACCAAAGCTTCCACTCCGTCATCTGAAATTAGGACATTGCTGCCTCCTCCCAAAATTACAACTGGCTCATTTTTGTTTTCAGCCCAATTGAAAGCATCAAAAAGATCTTGCTTATTCTTTATTGCCACAAAATATTTAGCAGGACCACCAATGTGAAAAGTAGTATATTCGGCTAATGATACATTGTGTTGAATTTTATCCATAATATAAAAATTCTTTATATAAATTATATATTTATTATACTTTAGCTCTTAAAAATGAATTTGCTTTCAGCATTAGGCTCTCTTTCAACTTATGAAAAATTTGCCTCGTATCTCGGCAAATTTGTTGAAAGCTGAACGTTGAAAGCTGTAAGAATGCTTTCGGCATTAAATTCGCCTTTGGTAAATTTAATGAGTTTTCAGCTTCAAGCTTTGAGCCTTCAGCAATTAAGCTTTGCTTAATTTAAAATGCTTTGCTTAATTTACTTTCAACTTTCAACTTTCAACAATTAAGCTTGCTTAATTCAATTTACTTTCAACGTTCAACTTTGAACTTTCAACAATTTGCCAAAGGCAAATTATTCTTTCAACCTTCAACTTTCAACAATTAAGCTTGCTTAATTCAATTTACTTTCAACTTTCAACTTTCAACTTTGAACTTTCAACAATTTGCCAAAGGCAAATTATTCTTTCAACTTTCAACTTTCAACAATTTGCCAAAGGCAAATTCTCTCCAATCCGAAATACATCTCCCGCTCCCATCAATAATACCAGATCACCTTCTGATACGTTCTTTCTTAAATATTCCTCGCACTCGGCTAAATTAGGTATATAAGAAACTTTGAAAGAAACTTTATCCTTAGAATTTTCTTTTATTTTGTCAACCAAATCCTGACTATGAACCCCTCCTTGCTTTTCTCGAGCTGATCCGTAAATATCCAAAATAACAACCTCATCGCTTTTGCTAAAGCTTTGACCAAACTCTTTTAATAAAGCCAATGTTCGAGAATAGGTATGAGGATGGAATACGGTTATTATCCTTTTATCAGGAAATTTATTTTTTACTCCTGTCAAAGTGGCTTGTATTTCTGTAGGATGATGAGCATAATCATCTATTATAGGAACTTTGTTAAAACTGCCTAAAAATTGCATTCTTCGCTCTGTGCCCAAAAATGCTTCCAGATGTGTCCTTATGTCTTTTAATTCTATATTTAGTTCCAAACAAATGGCAATGACAGCTAAACTATTATAAATATTATGCCTACCACTCAATCCAATACTAAAAGTACCGATATCGCCTTGGTTTTTTTCCTGCCTTATTTTAACTTTAAAAAATTGTTTGCCTGCTTCTCCTGCTATTTTCGGATCTCCAAGTTTTATGTTATGCGCAATCAAATCTGCCTGACTATTATCAATACTGTAAAAAATTACTCTTCCCTGACACTCCCTGGCTATCTCTCTTACAACCGGATCATCATAATTGGCTACCAAAAACCCTTTAACCGGAATTTTTTTTATAAACTCGGCAAATACAGAAATATAATCTTCACGAGTCTTAAAAAAATCATGATGATCATATTCAATATTATTCAAAACAACAATTTTGGGATTGAAATTTTGAAGCTTATTTTGGTATTCATCCGCTTCTATCAACAAATAGCTTGACTCACCGATCAAGCTACTGCCTTGAAATTGATCTACTTTAGCTCCTACCATTACATTTGGCTCTAATCCGGATTGGCGCATAATATACCCTAACCAAGCAGTAGTGGTAGTTTTTCCATGCGATCCGCAAACAGCTATACCGTAAAAATTATTAAACACCTGGCTCAAAGCTTTAGCAAAAGTTAAAACCTTAAGCTTGCTGTCTCTCTTGACTTCTCTTACCTCTTGATTGGTATCTTTGGAATAGGCAGTAGAATAAATAACCAAATCCATATCTTTAGGGATGTTTCCCAAATCAAATCCTTCAATAACTTGAATTCTACTTTTTTTTAAAACATTATCGGTCATAAATTTTTCTCTCACATCAGAGCCAACAACCTTTACTTTTTTACTTGCCAAAAATTGGGCAAGCATAGTCATACCCACCCCCTTAATACCGATCATATAGACTTTGTTTATCTTAGATAAATCCATAATTTTAAATTTGCCTTTGGCAAATTATTCTTTCAACCTTCATCTTTCAACTTTCAACAATTAAGCTTTGCTTAATTTAAAATGCTTTGCTTAATTTAATAACTTTATATCAATTCTTTAATAACTTCCACCACATTCTCACTTCCTCGCCTCTTCATTACTTTTCCCATATTCTCGGATAATCGATTGCGTAATTGTTCATTATTGAGCAATTCATTTATTTTATCAACCAATCCTATTGCTGATATTTGTGTTTGGTCTAATATTACAGATGCTTTATTTTTTTGTAAAATCCTAACATTGTCTTCTTGGTGAGAGTCTGGAATAGGAATTATAATAGAGGGTTTAGCTGTATAACTAAGCTCAGTAAGCAGTCCTAACCCTGCTCGGCTTACTACCACATTCGCAACCTGCAATATTGCCATCATTTGCCCGGGTTCTAAAAATTCATAACAAAAATATTTATCCTTTTTATGTTGTCTTAAATGCGCGCTATTCATCTTATCTTTACCTGTAATATGAACCACTTGGCAGGTATCCAACAACTCATCAATGCCAGAAACAACTAATTTATTTATAGCCAAAGAACCTGTTCCTCCACCCACTATCAAAACTACAGGCAATTTATCTTTTAAGCTAATATTAAGTTTTTGTTTTTGATCTTTATTTATTAATATATTCCTCACCGGATTGCCTGTCCACACAGCTTTATTCCCATAATCCGAAACCGATTCTTTAAAAGTAACAGTTACCTTAGCTGCCACCGGATACATTAACTTATTAGCTAACCCAGGGCGTATATCTTGCTGATGTATTAAAACAGGCACACGCAATAACCAACCAGCCCAAGCTACAGGCACACTGACAAAACTGCCAGTACTTAATATTAAATTAGGTTTCCATTTCCATAAAAAAAACAATGATTGGAAAAAACTTGCCAAAATCTTAAAAGGATCTATGAAATTCTTCCAATCAAAATATCTTCTCAATTTTCCGCTAACTATGCCGTAAAATTCAATATCTTTGTTTTTTATTATATCCTTCTCCACTCCATAACGAGTACCTATCCATAAAAATTGATAATCACCATCTTGTTCCAACCTCTCTTTAATAGCCAACAAAGATATAATAGAGCCTCCAGTGCCACCACCGGTTAAGAGTATCCTCCTAAATTTATTTTTTCTCTCTTTATTGGTCATAACAATCTTAGTCTTAATGTTTAATCATAATTTAGTGATAGAATATTAATCGCAAATTATTATTTCCAGATAATCAGCTCCTGATTTGCAGATTAGTCAGTTTTTGTTTGTTTACTAATATTAACCAAAACACCTAACGCGGCTAAGGTGGCAAACATAGCTGACCCTCCATAACTTACAAGCGGAAGAGGCACACCAGTCATAGGAATTAGATTTATCATTCCTCCAATATTTAATGTGGTCTGCACCATAATCCATGTTACAATACCAATAGCTAAAAGTTTCCCAAAATTATCTGACGCTTTTTTAGCTATACAAACCCCTCTATAAAAAAGAAAAATATATAAAAATAAAAAACAAGAGCTAAAAAGAAAACCGATTTCTTCAGCAATAACAGCAAAAATTGAATCTCCGATAATTTCAGGCAAATACATAAATTTTTGCTTGCTTTGCCCTACGCCTCTTCCCCAAAGACCTCCAGAACCAACAGCTATTAAAGACTGATTTAGCTGATAGCAAACATCTTTATTGCTAAAACTAAGATCAGACCAACATTTTATCCTATTTATTTGATAGGAATTAAAACTTATAATCAAACCCAAAAGCAAAACCCCTAAAATAGAAATAACAGTTAAATGAAAAATTTTACCCCCTCCTACAAAATAAACAATAAAAGAAGTGGCGGCAATAATAAACAATGTTCCTAAGTCAGGTTGTAAAAGCATTAAAATAGCTATTACTCCCAGCACCATTAAAAAGGGAAGAATGCCTTCATTTATATAAGATAGCTTATCCTTTTTTCTTTCCAGCCAAGCAGCTAAATAAATCAAAAAAGATATTTTAACTAATTCAGACGGTTGCAAAGAAAAGCCTCCTAAGCTTATCCAACTTTTAGATGTTCCGTATTGGGCGCTTAAACCAGGAATGAATACCAATATTAAAAAAAACAAAGAAATTATTAAAAACAAAAAACCATACTTACGCCAAATACGATAATCAATTTTGGACAAAAGCCAAAAAAAGAAAATACCGACAGCCACTCCTAATAGTTGGTGATTAAAATAATAATAACTGCTACCGAACTCGGAATAAGATAACACAGCAGAAACACTAGAAAACATAATTAAACCCACGACAACAATTAAACCGATATCAAAAATTAAAAGCTTATCCGGTTTATGTTCTCCAGATCTGGGTTGCAACATTGATCTTATTCTTTTTAATAATTTCATATTTTGCGAATAACAAATAGCATTGCAGACCAACAAACATTATTTATTAACTGTTCTCGGTTGCGTTTTTTAAAACGATTTATCTAATAAAAAAATAATAATTCCAATCACAGCTGTTACTCCGGCTACTACCCATAACCTCATTACGATCTTGCTCTCACTCCATCCTATGGCTTGCAAATGATGATGAAAAGGAGCCGAATGCAAAACTCTTTTACCAAAAACTTTTTTAGAAGTAACTTGAACAATAACTGAAATGGATTCAAGAAAGAAAATAAATCCTATAACAGGTAATAATAAAGCGGTGTTGGTGAGCATAGCAATTACACCTAAGGTAATACCCAGACTCATGGCACCGGTATCTCCCATATAGAAACGAGCCGGGGTTATATTAAACCATAAAAATGCCAAGAGCGCTCCGATAATAACCCCGCAAAAGGTAGCCAAATCATATCTACCTAACATAAAGGATATGACTGCAAGAGAAGTATAAGAAGTTAATAGAGTTCCGCCAGCCAAACCGTCCAAACCGTCAGTTTCATTAACAGAAAAAGCCGCCCCCACTATTATAAAAATAAAAAACGGAATATACCACCAACCAATCTCAATATTCCCATAAAAAGGAACGTGCAAAATAGTCCAATCTAACTTAAAATAAAACCACCAAACTCCGACTAAAGCAATAAGGGTATATATCAAAAGGCGATGTTTAGTATTTAATCCACCACCTCCATAAACGCCTTTACCTCGAATATCCAGCCAATCATCAAATAACCCAACTAAAGCAGTGGCTATTAAAACCCCCAAAGGCAATAAAGTTTCTTTTCTGGAAAAAAAATTCAAAAAATCCAAAACTTCTCCGCCTAATATTTTATCAAGATAATAAACCCCCATAATAAAAATAAGAAGAGTCAACCACATTAATATTCCTCCCATTGTGGGGGTCCCCTTTTTATGAAAATGGAATTTTGTAAAAATAGGAGTGCTTCCGTTATCGCGGATTTGTTTACCCATCTTATATTTATATAAAAAATGGGTAAAAATCGGGGTCCACATTAAAGTAAAAACAAAAGCTAAGGCAGATAAAAACAAAATACTGATTATTTGCAGTTCAGGCATATGTTTTAACTAAAATTAATAAAATAAATAGGCACCAATGATATAAGTAAAAAAAAGTTGGCGGCGACTGCTGTGGCTAATAAAAAATGGGCTACCACTCTTAAATCGTTATTTTTAGCAAAAAAGAATAATAAAAAAAAATTAACCGCTATTATAACCAAACCAACAATGGGAATTGTATACATATTACCTACATTACCTACGAGATTCGCTCCAAAATCAACATTATAATGAAGCACTACCAATTTTTGAATTACTTGATTAGCTATATAATAAACTGAAAGCCAGATTAAAAAATTGAATAACAATAAAATTCCTAAATACACCTTAACGCACAAAGGATCAAATACGGATTTGACCTTTTTAAATAATTCCTCCTTAAAGTTAATATAAACGGATAAAAAAGGCATTTTAAAATATATATTAACATTTTTATTAAAGCTTATTTTAATACTTTAACATAACAAATTTGATTTTTAAAGCAGATGTGTTTTAATAAAATAAATATGTTATAATAAAAAAAAATAAATCACTAACCATAATTATGCTTAAAAAACACATTAAATTGATATTAAAAGATTCGGAAATCCTTTCAGAAAAAAAATTCAATAACATAGCGAGTGAGGCTGACAAGAAAAACAAAAACATTCTTAACCACTTAATAGACAAAAAGATTATATCATCTTCTCTTTTTTACAAAATAGCAGCTGATTATTTCAATCTGCCCTTCACAAATCTTAAAAATAAAAATTTAAGCCGAGATGCTCTGTTTGCCATCCCAGAAGCAACCGCCACTGCCCATCAAATAATAGCTTTTAATAAAAATAAAGATTATATTAAACTGGCTACTACAGAGCCTACTAATTTAGAAATTTTTGAATTTATAAAGAAAAAAACAGGGCTGGAACCGAAAATTTATCTTACTACCCCGGATAACATAAAGGAAAGTATAAAGATATACCATAAGAATCTTAAAGAGGAATTCGGAGAGATGGAAGAAGAAACCGAGATTAACTTAAAGCCTGGAGAAAAAACAGAAAAAAAATTAAAAAAATTAGCTGAACTGCCCACTGCCAAAATAATAGACACCTTACTGGAGCACGCCGCTTATCAAGATGCCAGTGACATTCATATTGAACCTGAAGAAAAAAAATTAATAGTCCGCTACAGGGTAGATGGAGTATTGCATGATGTGGTTACCTTAGCTAAAAATCTTCACAGCGGGATAGTTGCCAGAATTAAAATCTTATCCAACTTAAAAATAGACGAACACCAAATGCCTCAAGATGGACGATTTAAAATGCATAATAAAAAATCCAAGATTTCTTGTCGTGTTTCCATTATTCCCACTTTTAACGGAGAGAAAATAGTTATCCGGCTACTTAATGAAAGCGCGCAAATATTAAATTTAAGTCAAATAGGAATGCAAAAAGAAGAACTGAAAAAAGTGGAACACAATATTAAAAAATCTTATGGAGAAATATTGGTAACCGGCCCAACCGGATCAGGAAAAACCACAACTCTATACACCATTCTTAATATCTTAAATCAACCAGAGGTTAATATATCCACCATAGAAGACCCGATTGAATATCATATTGACAGAGTTAACCAAACTCAAGTCAATCCCAAAATCGGTTTTACCTTTGCTAAAGGTCTACGATCCTTGCTACGTCAAGATCCGGATATTTTAATGGTAGGTGAAATCAGAGATAAAGAAACCGCTGAAATAGCTACCCATGCCTCCATGACCGGGCATATTATCTTGTCAACGCTACACACCAATGATACCGTAACCACTATCTCCAGATTAAATAATCTGGGTATCCCTTCTTTTCTTATAACCAATAACATTAACATTATCATAGCTCAAAGATTAGTGAGAAGAATATGCCCTAATTGCATTCAAAGTTATGAAATAAACAAAGAAACAACCAAAGAATTAAACTCTTTATTTAATATTAAAAAAATCATGAAAACAATGAAAAAAAAGGATATAATATCTTCTGAAAAAAAAGAGATGTCTTCTCTGCGTTTTTACAAAGGTAAGGGATGCGCCCAATGCAACAATACCGGATATAAAGGCAGAGTGGGAATATATGAAATATTAGAAAATAGCGAAGAAATATCAGATCTCATCTTACAGAAAGCAAATGAAGACGACATTAAAGACAAAGCTAAGGAACAAGGGATGACAACTTTAATAGAAGATGCTTTTATAAAAGCAAGGAACGGAATAACCACCCTTGAAGAAGTGATGAGGGCAACGCAAGAATAAAATTTTTATGCCTAATTTTAAATTTACAAATTATGAAAATATTTTGTGTTATTCCAGCCTATAATGAAGAGAAAAATATAAAAAAAGTCGTTCAACAGGCCCAAAAATATGTTGATGAAGTGGTGGTTGTCAATGATTGTTCTAAAGATAATACTTATCAAGAAGCGATAAAAACCACAATGATCAATGAATATGCAAAAGCAGTAGTGCTGCACCATATCGTAAACAGAGGCCAAGGAGCGGCTCTACAAACAGGTAACGATTACTCTCTTAAACAAGGAGCAGATATAATAGTTCATTTTGATGCTGATGGCCAATTTTTAGCCAAAGAAATTCCTGAGGTAATAAAACCGATAACAAATAAAGAAGCGGATGCTTGCTTCGGATCCCGTTTTCTTGGGAGAAAATCCAATTTACCTTTTATGAAAAAAGTTTTAATATTGCCCTTAGCTAAATTAATTAATCAAACTTTTTTCAATATAAAGACCACTGATCCTCAAAGCGGATTTCGCGCTCTTTCCAGGCAGGTAGTAAATAAAGTAAAAATAGAACAAGATCAAATGGCTCATTGCAATGAAATATTACACAAAGTTCATAAAAACGGATTTCAAATAAAAGAAACGCCGATTACTGTGATTTACCATAAATATGGACAAAAATTTAGAGGTGGGGGAAAAATAATCAAAGATATAATAATCAGGGGGCTCTTAACTAGATAACAACTCCTTTGTTTCATATGCTTATTTGGAAAAATTATTAAGCTTTGAGTAATAAAAAAATGCTACAACAAATAATCGCCTTAATAGTCATAGCCTTTTTTTTGGGGAGATTATTTTGGCAAAAACACAAACAACAGCTTGCTAAAACAGAAATGATCTTTTGGTTGATTTTTTGGGTGATTGCAGCCATAGCCATTATATTTATTAAATGGATTGATGAATTTATAGCAGGTCTGGGTTTTTCCAGTAAAGGCATTGATGTGCTTTTCTATATCGGGGTTATATTATTATTCTATTTAGTATTCAAAATTAGACTTAAGATAGAAAACATAGAAAAAAACCTCACTAAAATAACCAAAGAAATAGCTATCAATAACAAGGAATATCCCCCAAAAAAAGAGTAGAGGTGTTTACCAAACTTCCAATTTCTAATTTCCCTAATATGAAAATAGCTCAAATAGTTTGCACTTATCCTCCATATAAAGGAGGTATTGGAAACAGTGCTCGCCATTTCGCTCAAGTTCTGGCAAAAAGGGGGATACAAACAACTGTTTTTACACCTAAATATACAAAGGAAGAGTATAACTCCGAAGCTAACCAAATAAATAAAAAGATACAAGTGGCGCGTATTTTGCCTTGGATAAAATACGGCAATAGCGCTATTATTCCAGGAATCTATTCGCGGATGAAAAAATTTGATCGCATCTTGTTGCATTATCCCTTTTTCGGTGGCAGTGAAATAGTTTGGCTGTTTAAAATTTTAGCCAGAAACAAAACCCCTTTAATCATCCATTATCACATGGATATACAAGGACTAAATTTTCTCCCTAGACTATTAAGTATTCCTTCAAGCCTAATCTTCAACTCCTTATTTAAAAGAGCTGATCACATAACTTGCTCCAGCTTAGACTATATTAAATATACTAAATTAAAAAAAATATATCAAAAATATCCAAAAAAATTCACAGAAATCCCTTTTGGAGTGGATACTAATAAATTCCATCCTTCTCCTCCAAAAACTCATAACAAAAAAAGGCTTTTGTTTGTAGGAGGGTTGGATAAAGCTCATTATTTTAAAGGATTGCCGGTATTATTAAAAACCGCAGCCATTCTCAAAGATATACCAGAACTCCCTGAATGGAAGCTTACTATTGTAGGAGAAGGGAAATTAAAAAAAACATATAAAAAACAAGTAGGGCAATTAGGAATAAAAGAAAAAGTCGCCTTCAAAGGAGAACTCATGGATTCAGAATTAATATCTATTTATCAAAAAAACGACCTATTAATTCTTCCTTCCATAAATAAAGGAGAGGCTTTCGGACTAGTTCTCTTAGAAGCAATGGCTTGTGGAACTCCTGTCATTGCCAGCGACTTACCCGGTGTTAGAGGGATTTTTAAAAATAACAAACAAGGATTAACAGCAGAAGCAAGAAATGAAAAAGATTTAGCTGATAAAATAAAAATTTTACTACTTGATGAAAGCAAAAGGGAAGAAATGGGCAGGCAAGCAATAAAACTTGTGCAACAAAAATATAGTTGGGAAAAAGTCGGTGATGAATTGGAAAAAATTACCAAATCAAAATTTTAAATATTATTTATAAAAACAAATTTTTTGGATCATCAATATGAAAATAGCTTTAATTAATAATTTATATTATCCCTTTAATAAAGGGGGCACAGAACATATAGTGGAAATGTGCTACCAAGAACTTAAAAGAAAAAATATAGAAGTCATCATAATTACCACTAAACCCTATTTTAAAAAAGCGCCTGGTGCGGATAAAAATATTTATTACCTGAATTCTGGTTATCATTTTTTAGGTGTTATCCCAACCTGGCTAAGATTATTCTGGCATATAGTTGATACATTTAATTTTAAAAAATTTTTCCAAATAAAAAAAATTTTAAAAAAAGAAAATATTGACATAGTTATTACTCATAATTTAAAAGGCATAGGATTTTTAACACCTTTGGCTATTAAAAAAAGAGGGATAAAACATATACACACTCTCCATGATATTCAATTGTTACACCCGAGTGGCTTAATGATTTATAAAAAGGAAAAAATAATCAACAGTCAGCTGGCTAAACTTTATCAAAAATTCAATATTTTATTCTTTAGTCATTGCCATACAGTAGTCTCCCCTTCTAACTGGCTACTCAAACTTCATGAAAATAAACTTTTCTTTAGCAGTTGCAATAAAAAAAAGGTACTAAACCCTATACCGAAAAAATTAATAAACAATAATAATGGCCAAAACAACAAAAAAAGCAAGCAAATGTTTGATTTTATTTATTCCGGGCAAATAGAATCTCAAAAAGCCGTTCTCTTCCTTGTTGACACTTTTAAAGAATATTTAAAACTTCATCCCCAGGCCAAAACAAGACTTCTGCTTGTTGGGGGTGGTACTAAAGAAGCCGAGATAAAAAAAAGAGAGGATGGAAAAAGTATTATTTTTAAAGGAAAAATGGAAAGGCAAGGCAGCCTAAATCTTATGGAAAAATCAGATTGCTTAATCTTGCCTTCACTATGTTACGAAAACTCTCCTACTGCTATCTATGAAGCATCTTTAGTAGGATTATCAATTATCGCTTCTAATATAGGAGGGGTGCCTGAATTAATAGATATTTTCGGAGGGAAATTGTTTAAGCCGGGTGACAGTCAAGACTTAATTGATAAAATTAAAAAAACTGCCGAAGCAGACAATAATTTTGGAAAGGAAAAAGATATAAAAAAATTTCAACTTTTTTCAACCCAAAAATATATTCAAAAATTACTCCAAGAAATAAATATTTAACTTTTACTCAAACCCTATAAAAACATCGGCTCTAGACTGGTGTTTTTTATTTTTTAATTTATTTTTTATTTGTTCAAAATTTTCAATATCAACAGTAGTGATTTCTTGGCTTTCGTTAATAGTTAAAACTTTGTCAGTGTAAACAAAGGTTTTATATACATTCTTATACATAAAGAAAAGCACATAAATAAAAAGGCTGAGCATAAAAATAACAATCACTAGATAGGTAATCGCCTTGGACATATTTTTTTTACTCAAAGCTATTTTCATAAACTATTTTATTTTTATTGGATCACACCAAAAAGTGTCCGCTTTTATTAAAAGCTTAACCTTCTTTCTCTCTTCCTCCCTGGTCCCGGTTTCTGATATGGAGCTTATTTTTAAATATTGGACATTAAGATATTCGTTTAAAGATTCTATACCCAATGAATAATTAAATATATCTTCAAATTTTCCTTTAACACTAATACGCGTAGGTATTATTTTATAAAAATTTTTGTCACTAATTTCAGAAGTCATTAAATCAATGGTTTGTTCCACATTATTTTTTGTAGCCAAGCCTTCCAAGGTAGTAATGAATTCCAATTTTTGGTTATTATTAACAAAAGGTTTATCTAACAATTGAATATTGGTTTTTATTTCTTTTATATGCTTACCCACATTGCCGATCTTTTTTCTGTCTTCATATTTTTTTTCTATTGTCGTCCTTTTAGCCTTAATATCGTTTTTTATATTTACTATTTTAGTAGCTGAAGGAATAATCACGAAATAGGAGAGAAGAAGAGTGATAATTATGAATAATGTGATAAACAAACCCAACTTAATCTTAACGCTAATATTTTTAAAATCAATTAAATTCATATTTTAATACTTAAAATTTTCCAAATTATATTTTATTTTTATATTAAAATTAACATTTTCCTTTTTTAAAATATTCTCAATCGGGAAAATAACCTGAAATTTATTTTCAAAATTTTTCAAATTATTTTTAAAATCCAAAAGAGAAGTTCTGCGGCCAGCCACTCCTCTCAAATGTATAATCTCTTCTTGATTGTTAATTTCAATACTATTAAATTTTATATCATCGTTAGTGCTTTGAGCTATATATTCAATAAAATAAGTCCAAGGAACATAATTTTGCTGAATATCAGTTATAGTCTCTATTCTTTTATTTATTGTTTTCTTAAATTCATCATTTCCCTTAGTGGCAGATATTGAGCTACCTTTACTTATGGCTTCGGAATAAAATTCATCTAAAATAAATTGGGCAAATAGAAAAATAGCTGACAGGAAAATAAAAAAAACAATCAATGATATACCTAATATCCTTATTTTTTCATACAACCGCCTCCAGGTCACTTCCTTTTTGTGCTCTGGGGATATAAGATTTAGAAACAACATAAATAAACTCTTTTCTTAAAATAAATTATTTAAAGACAAACCTATGCTGGCTGTAAAATTTGAATAATAAAAATGGCTGATTTTGTTTTTATCCGTCTTTTTGTCTTTCTTGCTAATATTCTCTTGGTCAATACTACTTAAATGCAATAACGGATTTCCTATCTCAATTTCAACACCGGAAGAACTTATCAAAGATTTAATTTCTTTATAAGAAGCTCCTTCTCCAGAAAGCTTTATGTATCCTATTTTGTTTTTGGGATTAACTTGATTATTGTAGTAACCGAATATTTCATTAATTTTTTTATTAACCTCCCAAAAAACATTATTAACTATTTTATCTACTTTTAAATTTGACTCTGTTTTATCTCCTTTTTGATACTTTTTCTTAATAGCTTCAGCCTTGGATTTGTTAACATTTAATTGTTTAGCTATTTCTTCTAGTATATCATCTTGAGATTGTTTTATATCTGTAGTAAAAATAATGGATTTATTCACATACACAATAAATGTGGTTTTATCTTTCCCCAGATCAATAATCAAATAACCAGAATCAATATCTTTTTTATGCTCTGAATGCCCTTGTTCTAATAAACTTCTGCAAATAGCTACAGCCTCACTTTCCAGTGCTTCTACTGAAAAACCAGCTTGGGATAAAGCATGATAATAATCATCTGATATCTTTTGAGGACAAGCCCCTACCAAAACCGAATAGCTATCTTTTTCTTCATCCACTATTTGCCAATCATAATAAATTTTATCCAGTAAAAACGGGATATGCTTTTCCATTTCAGTTTCCACTGTTTCTTTTATGTCATTTAAGCTCTTGCTAATTTTTATTTGTTTTACAAAAGTTTTGGTGTTAGGCAAAGAAACAATAACTTTTTCAGAATAAATTTGCCCATACCAAGGATTGTTGCCTACATCTTTTAAGTAAGATACAAACTTATCCATATTTTTAATTTCCCCTTCTTCCAAAATTCCAGAAGGAATATCTATTTGGTTTAAAGCTTGGATCTTGATTTGGCCTCTTGTTTTTTTTAGTTGAGCCAATTTTAAAATAGAATCGCTTATACTTAAACCAATCGGATAATAATGATTTCCAAAATATAACATATAAAATATTAGGCTTAAATTGCTATAAAACTTATAAACTTATTTATATTTTAGCATAAAAAACTTCAACTAGCATCTAAGCTTAAAATTAAAAACTAAAAGCTAAAAACTAAAAACTACAACTTAAAACTAAAAACTTTTTACCTCTTACCTTTTACTTTTTAACAATGTTTTAATTCAGTTTTGAATTTTGAACTTTGAGTTTTGAGTTTCAATCATATTTTAATTTAGTTTTGAATTTTGACTTTTGGTTTTGAGTTTTGAATTTTGAGTTTCAACTATATTTAATTTGTCATTAGGATTTTGGATTTCATTTGGCATTAGGATTTTGGATTTTGGATTTCATTTAATTTTTGGTTTTGAATTTTGAATTTTGAGCTTTGAGTTTCAACTATATTTCATTTGTCATTAGGATTTTGGATTTCATTTGTCATTAGGATTTTGGATTTTGGATTTTTTAATTTTTAGCTTTTAGCTTTAAGTTTTGACATTTGACATTTGGATTTTATTAAGTATTTGACATTTGAGCTTTGGATTTCATTTGGCATTAGGATTTTGGATTTTGGATTTTTTAGCTTTTAGCTTTAAGTTTTGAGTTTTAAGTTGTAGTTTTTAGCTTTAAGTTTTGACATTTAATTTGTCATTTATTCATTTGACATTCATTTGACATTAGGATTTTGGATTTCATTTGGCATTAGGATTTTGGATTTTGGATTTCATTTGTCATTAGGATTTTGGATTTTGGATTTTTTAGCTTTTAGCTTTAAGTTTTGACATTTGACATTAATGCTTTTGGCGTTGTATTATCAAGAATAAGTTATTTTAGGTAAAATAAGACCAATAAGGCTAAATAATTTTGTAAACTTTGACTAAACTTTTGCTAAATAAAAATATAGATTAAAGTTTATCGCATATATTTTATGGCACAGGTAAATATGATAAAATTAGAGTGTAGTGAATGCAAAAGAGTTAATTATTTTTCTCGAAAAAATAAAAGAACTTCAAAAGACAGATTACAGCTTCAAAAATATTGCAAATATTGCAAAAAACATACTCCGCATAAGGAAACTAAATAAGGTCCAATGCAAAAAATAAGGGTTGTAAATCATATTCTGCTATTGCTTGTTTTTTTGTTATTATTTGGCGGATGCACTATGCGGGAAGCCGGACAAAATTTTAAAGAGTTTGATAAGAAAGCAGGAGAAGTGCTTAAAAAAATAAAAGATATAGACCTAAAAACCGCTTCCTCTACTTATTCCAATGAAAGTCAAGACCAGGATCAGTCCCGGCGGGGAGAGAGTAAAGAAATAAAAACAAGCAAAGATTTAACAGAACAACAACAAAAAGATATAGATAATTGGTTGCAAGAAAATGACTATAATCGTTATGGAGATGCCAGGAACGCAATTTATTCCGGAGGCACCCCTTTATTCAATGAAGAGGCAGGAGAAGCTATGGGAAGATATGAATATATTTTAAAAAAATTTCCGAATATTTTACAAAGAATTAAGCAATAATTTATTTTTAAATATTAACTTTTTGTTTCAATGTCCTTGATTTCTAAAAAACAAAAAAAGAACAAAAATAATCCTAAGGATTCAGTCGGCAAAGGAAATATTATAAGTAATCTTTTTTTAATTGTTTTAATTGTTGGCGTAGCTTATTTATGCTATTTAATATTTGAACCTTTTATTGTGGAATTATTGGTCGCGGTCATGTTGGTTTCTATTTTTTACAGACCTTATAAGTGGTTGGTTAAAAAATTTGGAAGACGAGAAAAGTTGGCTTCTTTAACCATGTGTATCCTTATTAGTTTGTTGGTAATTATCCCCACGGTTAATTTAATAGTGGTGGCGGCTCAAAAGTCCATAAGCGCCTATAATGAATTCAATCAATTTTTAAACCAGGAAGGGTTTGAGCGAATAATAGAAACAGATATCATTGATCGCTTTAATTTTATTCAAGTCGGAGAAGAGGAGTTAAAAAATGTTTTGATGAACATAGCGCAAAAATCAAGCAATTGGTTGGTTGGCGGAGCCACTAATCTGGTAAAAGGAACCACTAGTTTTGTGGTATCATTGGTAATTATAATTTTTACCATGTTTTTCTTTTTTGTTGACGGGCATAGAATGCTTAGAAAATTAATGCATTGGCTTCCTTTGTCTGATGATTATAATAAAGAAATATTCAAAAAATTTAAGGATGTCAGTTATTCCAGCATTATTTCAACTTTTATAACTGCAGTAGCTCAAGGATTGATAGGCGCTATTGGTTTTATGATAGTGGGATTGCCTGCGTTTTTTGCCGGAATTACTATGGGGTTCTTATCTTTATTGCCTTATATAGGATCAGCATTTATCTGGTTTCCTGTGGCTATATTCCTTTTAATAACCGGCCAGTTGTGGCAGGGAATATTTTTGTTGGTTTGGGGAGCGGGTATAGTTAGCTTGGTTGATAATTTGATAAGGGCTTATATTATCACCGGCAAATCTCAGGTTCATCCTATATTTATTATTTTCTCTATATTAGGAGGAATTTCTTTGTTTGGTTTTTGGGGAGTGATAATTGGTCCTTTAATTATTTCTTTGGCTGTGACAGTCCTTCATATTTATGAAATGGAGTACCACGAAGTATTAAAGAAATAATTTTAATCGTCTCTATGTATAGAGCCACTTTGCAATTGATATATTTAAAGTATCTACTCAAGACAACGGAATAGTTTTGCCTACAAAGCATTGTTAAAAAGATTAAAATTTTATTAAATTAATTAAGCGGGTGTCGGTTAATGGTAAACCACGAGTCTCCAAAACTCGTACTGGGGGTTCGATTCCCTCCATCCGTGCAGACAAAATCACAGCTAAAGTTAGCTATGATTTTTGGTATGAGAACTGTTCATGATGAGATACCATAGGTGATACCCTAAATATCAAGAAATATCAAAAGCGTTTAATTGGCGAGATATGTCTTTTGTGCTAATTTAAACTTCCTCCCCTTTGATTGTTAACTGTACAGTGTTTTAGGCACACACTTTTGTTGGTTTTTTGTTTTTTATGATATAGTTATAGATAAGTATAAATATATTAATTAATAAAAAATAATATTTACAAATATACAAATATAAAAAATAATTTATGAATTTTTTAAACAACAAAACAGTTTTTATTTTGAGTGCGGTTATTTTATTATTCATTATTACTAATGCTTTTACTTTTTATTTCTTTTTTTTAAAAGATAATTCTAGTTTAGTTCAGAAGTCAGGTGATGTTATTAATAATGAGCTTAGTAATGACCAGAAAAGCGAAGGAGATAGCAAAAGTGATAAAGAGAAAAATAATGACAAAGATAAAGATAAAGAGAAAGAGAAAGAAATAAAAGATACTGATGGCGATGGTTTGAGCGACAAGGATGAAGAAAAAATTTATAAAACCGACATAAATTCGGTAGATACTGATGGTGATGGTTATACAGACAAAGAGGAAGTTGATAGTGACCATAACTCTCCTGTGGTCTATGAGGAAGATAAAACGTCGGCTTCTGGTACTATAAAAATGAAGTGGCGTGATACTCCAAATAAGATTTCTTACCAGTCTATTTTTGGCAAACAAATAGAAGAAAAGTTTATTAATGAAAACCAAAATGGTGATATTGATAAAATGATGAAAGATATGGATAAAGCTAAAATTTTTCAGGTAGGTAAGATTGTAGATGAAAAAACTGGTGACTTAGATATTGGAGATAAATATTATATAGCTAGTTTTCCGACAATGAATTCAAGTTTTCAATCTTTTGTTGTTTTTGTTAAGTCAGGAGAAGAAGTCTTTCTTTTAAATAATTATTCAAATGAATATAAATATTTAGATTTTTATAAAAGTTTATTTACAAAGCTCGATGGTGTTCAAATTTTAAATTATTACAGACCTGATAAAGTTGATATTCCTAATTCACAATATTCTTTGATTAGAGTGAAAAGTAATTTCTTGAAATTAGCTATGAATTTAGATGAGCCTAAAAAATTGTTTGAATATAGCAATGGTAAAAGTGTTTACAAAACACCAGGAGGTAGATTTATAATTTTTAGGGATGATTTTTCTTGTGAGGAATATACTTTAGAGTTAGATTCTCTCGGTAAAGAGGCCGGAGATTCAGAGTATGCTGGAATAACTCCTTATAACATAACCATAGAATGGCTTGATGGTACAACCACTACAAAAGAGTATGTGTTTAGAAAAAAAATAAAACCTTTCGGAGGGTATTTTTATGTTGATATAGCAAGGACAGCTTTGAAAAAAGCTGGGAAGACAGAATCTGGTGAAATATTTTATGTTTTAAAAAATAAGAATTTTACAAAAGATCAAGAAAAAACTTCTCTTTTGCAAAAAGTTTATGATAGTTATTATAGTTCAGGAGAGAAGATGAATTTTGAGGATTTTATAGCTACAAATCCTATTATATTTTGGGAAGATCCTTTTGGAGATTTTTTAATGTTCAAGAATGCCCAATATGTTTCAGCGGCTGAAATGGCTAAACCTGTGATTTATCTATATCCAGAAGAAGAGATGGATGTCTCTGTTAAAGTTAAACCTAAGGGTGGTTTTATTATAACCGAGCCAAAATATAATAATGGTTGGTTTGTTAACTCCTCTCCTAATGGAACTTTGTATAATTATAATGATAAAAAGAAATATGAATATTTATTTTGGGAGGGAATAGGGCTAAATTATGAAATTCCTGATAAAGGTTTTGTAGTAAAAAGAGAAGAAATAAAAGATTTCTTAGAAGAAAAATTAGCAAAGTTAGGATTGAAAAAGAAAGAATATAATGAGTTTATAGAATTTTGGCTACCAAAAATGCAAGAAAAGCCGTATTATTTTATAACCTTTTTGTCGCAAGAACAATTTAATGAATTAGCTCCTCTTAAGGTCAATCCAAAACCGGATACTATCATTAGAGTATTTATGGATTTCAAAGGATTAGATAAAAAAATTAAAGTAGAAAATCAGGAAATTAAATCTCCAAAAAGACAAGGCTTCACTGTTATAGAATGGGGTGGAGCCCTTCATGACTAAAATGAGAAGTTATTTTTTACATTTTCTTTATTTAATATTAGTAATACTTATTGCTTCGCAATTATTTTTGATTTATAAGATTAATTCTTCTAATAATTTTTCGCAGTTGAAAAATAACCATCCTTTAAAAACAGAATCAGTTGATAAGGATGATTTACCTTCCCATGATTCTTATTTTTCTAACAGGGATTATTATGAGGAAGCCTTTAGTCTAAGCAAAGAGCAAGAGTTTAATACAGGGAAAAAAGTTTATGGCGGGATTTTACCTCATCATTTGATTGTAAAGAAAAAAATTGCAGTTTTTTTAAGTAGTTTAAAAGGATCTGGTTATGAGCATATAGTTTTAATTGGTCCAAATCATTTCTTAAAAGGAGGCACGGCTATAACTTCTCAGGCTAAATGGCAGACACCTTACGGTAATTTATTGCCAGATTTGGAATTAATTGAAAAATTATCAGAACAAGAAGAAGTGGTAGTGAACGAGGATCCTTTCAAAATTGAACATTCTATTTCTGGTTTAGTAGCTTTTATAAAAAAGACTTTCCCTGAAGCTAAATTTACTCCCTTAGTTTTAAGACCAAGTACTGATCCAGAGCTTTGTGCTAATTTGGCAGATGTTATCATTGAAAATAATCAAAAAGAAAAAACCTTAGTTTTAGCTAGCGTGGATTTTTCTCACTATCAACCAGTTAAGGTGGCAGATTTTCATGATATGTTGAGTCAAAGTGTTATTGAGTCTTTTAAAAAAGACAGAGTTTATGATTTAGAATTAGATTCCCCACCTTCTATTTATTTATTACTTGATTATTTGGAAAAAATAAACTCTCAAGATTCAAAATTAATTTTTCATACCAATTCTGGACGATTATTAAATGATTATGATATAGAAACGACCAGTCATAATTTTTATTATTTTTTTAGCGGTGAGGCGAAACAAAATTTTTCAGAAAATTTTTTATTTTTTGGTGATTTAATGCTTGATAGGGGCGTTAATGAATTGATAGAGAGGCGAGGTTTAGATTACATTTTTAAGGGTTTAGCTGGCCGTGAGAATTTATTCTTTAAAGGCGTTGATATTGTATCAGCTAATTTGGAAGGAGCGGTTACTAATAATGGAGAACATTACAATCCAGATAATTTGTATGATTTTGCTTTTAAACCTTCGGTAGTTAATAGTTTAAAAAGGTATAATTTTAATTTTTTTAATCTTGCCAACAATCATTTTTATGATCAGGGGCATAGGGGGGTAGAGGAGAGTTATGAAAACTTAGAGAATTCTAATTTTTATTTTTCTGGTTGCCCTGATAGTCAAATTGGAGAGTGTAGTTGGATAGTCATAGAAAAGGATAGCAAAAAGATTGCTTTGGCAGGTTTTAGTATGGTTCATTTAAGCCTAAATCAGGAGAAATTAAAAAATGAGATTGAAAAACTAAAAAATAAGGTTGATATTATTATAGTTAATATGCATTGGGGCGTAGAATATGAACATCAATTTAATAAGACTCAACAAAAAATTGCTCATTTGTTAATTGATTCCGGTGTTGACGTGATAATAGGTCATCATCCACACGTAGTTCAAGGTATGGAGATATACAAAAATAAGCCAATATTTTATTCTTTGGGAAATTTCATTTTTGACCAGAATTTTTCCGATGATACTCAAGAAGGTTTGTCCTTAGGAATTAATTGGAGTGACAGAGGGTTAGATATTTCCCTTTTTCCGTTCAAAGCAAATCAAGGCAGTATTGATTTAATGGCAAGAGATGATAAGAAAGATTTTTTAAAGAGATTTATTAGTTGGTCGTCTATAAGTGTGAATATAGAAGACCAAATACTGTTGGGTGATATAGATAACTTTTAAAATTGGATTGTGAATAAGAAACCCCTTATCAAAACGGGTTTTTTCTTTATTTTTTAAAGAAAGTACAAGCGTTCTCTTTAGTTAATTTCTGCATATAATGAGATACATAGGTGACATCCTAAATATCAAGAAATATCAAAAGCGTTTAATTGGCGAGTTTGTCACCCTTAATTAAAATTTCCTTTACACAATCCTCATTGATAATATTTTTCTTGTTCATCAATTTCAACTTCCTCCCTCTTTTTCTTTTGGCACTTTTTTTAAAACATAAAAACCGACTTCTTTTCCGCTTTTCGATTTTTTTTTCTTTTGGTGGTAATCAATGTTAGAATTAATACTTTTTAAAAATTCAATGGATTTATTTTTTATTATTTTCTTTCTTTCTTTAGTATTATTAATATCTTGAAAAATGCCATCCACTTCTTTGTTTAACTCTTCTTCTGAGAAAATGCTCGCATCCAAATCAGCTGGACCAAAATGAAATTCACCCCCTTCTTTTAAAACTCTCTCCGCCTCTTTTAAGATATGTTTTACTTCTTTTTTATTAGAAGAAATAATAGGAGGGGCTGCTTTAGAAAATATATAATCAAAAGATTCTTCTTTAAAAGGGAGTTCGGAGGCATCACTTTGTATATAAGGGGTTTCCTGACTGGGCTGGCCTTCGTCTTCCCAAAGCCCGGGATTTTTTTCTAAAGAAGTTACATCAATATTTTTTTTCTTAGCCTCTTGAGCAAAACTCGCTAAACCGGCTCCTATTTCCAAAACTTTCTTGTTTTCTAAATCTTCCCAGTCTAATCCCACAGCTGTTAGATAGTTTTCAATGTATTCTTTTTCTTCTTGGTCCTTGACAATATTTTTTTCTGTTCTCTCGTCACTATTCTTAATATTAAATTGTTCAAAATCATTCCTCATACTATTTTTATCTATTTTTTAAGTAAACGTTCGGGTGACGTTC
Organism: Candidatus Falkowbacteria bacterium LH_S3; assembly: GCA_023659985.1. Lineage (GTDB taxonomy): Bacteria > Patescibacteriota > Patescibacteriia > Patescibacteriales > JAGXOH01 > JAGXOH01. The sequence continues at coordinate 22,731 of JAGXOH010000005.1, forward strand.
ATTGATATCTTTAATTTTACCACTCAAAAAACCATAAATCAAACAAAAAAATTTAATTTTAGCCGTTGGGACCTTTTTACTATTGGCTATAAAGGTGTTTTTTGCTATAATGGAAATATAGATTTAAATATATATTTTTTATGCATAGAAGAGAGTTAGAAAATAAGAATGTGAGA
>JAGXOH010000060.1 GCA_023659985.1 Candidatus Falkowbacteria bacterium LH_S3
TGGCTTTGCCATTATATCATATTATGCGTGTTGCACTTCACATTTAATTATACAAGGTGGTTAAATTACTCCCTTAAATTATATAATATAGATTGCTCTTTTGAAAAAAGATTACTAACTACGCAAGACGGTTATTCTTTTGTACTGGGTTTCAGCATAGAGTTTGGAAAAATATATTTTCTGGATTGTGTGCTGAAATTCAGCCCCTGTTGGTATGTTACTAACAGGGAAATATAAATTGCCTATAAATCTTCTAAATCTTAAAATAGAAGGTAAGGCAGAGAAAAAACAAAGGAGGAAAAAATGAGTGAAGCAAATGAAGCACTGGTAATAGACAGTCGGAGTCGTAGATTGCATACCTTTGTCGCTTCGGTGACGAAAGTACAGGAGAATCCTCGGCAACTAGTACTGAGAGATGCTCTAGATATGGGTAGTATCTGGAGGTTTGTTGAAAGCAAAGATGAAGATAAAGAAAAAATAGTTTTAGGAATGGATGTTCTGTTAATGGGCGAATACGAGGCTCGATCGTCAGAAGGTCATGTTTCTGTTTTCTCAAAGGAGAACAACCGAGATAGACCATCCTATATCGTGGGCGGTCTTGGGGAAGCATTTGGAAAAGGGGGTCTCAAGATCCTCAGCAAGCCGATTTCCACCTTTCTTGTTAGAGCACCATTAGAAGTAAGAAAGGTGAGAACGGCCAGCAACAGTAATACCAGCACAGCAAACGCTGGATGGCGGGGAATGGAACTCCTTTTCAGTATTGTTGACAGGGAAGCAACATTCTTGGTAGAGGGCCAATCTGACTATAAGAGGGTGATTAGGTTCCGTCCATTATCTGATAGTAGTATAGCTAACATGAACTTTCCAAGTGAGCATCAGGAGATGTTTTCAGAAGAAAATATTTTTTGGAAGATGGTTCGTCGGACACTATGTGACGGAAACGACGGTGATATCCCTTCCAATGAAGAGGTGAAGACTGCCGCAGGGGAGTCCATTAGTTCTTATTTAGCTTCATGGGAAGAAAGGAATATCCACCCCTTCGGATATTACTTTGAATCATTTCAGAATGATGATGCTGTCAGAAGTATGGCTGAGAAGCTCAGGGATGTCTAGCCCTGAAAAGCGCGCCGTGATCGCGCGCGGGTTTAACCGAGTTGAGGACACGGCCTCAACTCACTCATCAAATCCCTCGTGGTTCGCCACTTGGGATTTTTCTTTTCTTAAAGTTTCAAAAAAGGTTTGCACATTTTTAATTATAGTCCACCAATACAATATTAAATTTTCGGTTTTTTTACGAGTCAGAATATAAGTGAAACTATGTGCTGTTTTTTATTTTAAAATCCTCTTGTTTTCTTATATGGAGATCAAGACGGTAATGGGAAGCTTAGAAAATTAAGCAAAGCTTAATTGTTGAAAGTTGAAAGTTTAAGGTTGAAGTTGAAAGAAAAAATGATTAATTGTTGAAAACAAATTCATTGAGCTTTGAACTTTAAGCTTTTGGCAATTTGTCGAGGCACGAGGCAAATTTTTCTAAAGTTGAAAGAATAAAAAATGATTTGTTGTCCAAAATGAGCTTAAACTAATACAAAAATTAGGCTTTGGTGTATTTTAATGATAAAATTATTATATGAAGGATGGTAAAAAATTTTGCAAAGAGTGTGAGCACTCAAATTGGTATCATCTTAATACATGGTTTGAGGAATTAACTACTCGCTTTTTACCTCAGTTCAAATTACCAAGACGAATTGAAGCAGCTTTTGATATTGTGCTTGAAAGAATTTTTATCGTACCAAAAATTGCCAGATTTAGAACTGATTTTAGTATTGCCGATATTCAGCTTCGCTCATCTTGCTTTATTAAAGAAATGAGAAAACGTGGTGCGACTTGTTATGCAATGCAATCAATTTTTGGTTACACTACTCATTTTAAAATAGAGGTTGACGACGGAAAAACTTTTAGATTTGAAACGTTACCTATAGCAGAGTTTGCCAACAAATACAATACAAAGATTGTAGATGACAAGGAATTAACTAAACAGCATTGCAAGAAAGGAGGTTTTCCAATTGCTGATGGCCAATCGTTTTGGTTTTGGCAAAAAAGAAAAGCAGTTCAGTTTGGTGAAAACGATTTTCCTCTCGTCGTCAAGCCAAGGAGTGGGTCTGTAAGTAGACATGTAACTACAAATATACAAAATAATGCACAATTAGAAGAAGCAATTCATCATGCCATAAGTTATTCACCAACGTTTATTATAGAGAGATTTATCCCTAATACTTCAGTTTATCGAGCCACAGTAATTGATTTTGATTTTGTGGTGTGCACACAACAAGTGCCAGCAAATGTTGTAGGCGACGGGATATTAACGATACGCAAGCTCATTGATAAAAAGAATAAAGACCCACGCCGGGGTGCATCTCACCAGAAACAATTTACACTTTACAAAATTGTTGAAAACGAAACGACAAAAGAGTTGCTTGCGGAAAAAGGATGTACCAATAATACGATTCTCAAAAAAGGAGAAACTCTATATCTGCAAAAAGACCCATTTTTAAAATTAGGCGGCGATCTTATTGAAGTAACTCCAATTGTTCACAAAGACAATTTAAAACTATTTAGCGAGCTCGCGCGTTTTTTTGATACTCGTTTAACAGGGATTGATTTTCTCGCTCAAGATATAACTATTTCTTGGAAGAAACAACCTTGTGCAATTTTAGAGCTAAATAACGTGCCGTGTATTGAGCTTCATCATTTTCCATCCTCTGGCGCGCCAACTAATCCAGCTAAAGCATTGGCGGATATGTTTTTTAAATACTACTTAGTACCTACGCTTCCCGGCGGCGTAGTTTCCCGGTGACGTAAGCAAGGTTACCTACGCTTCCCGGCGGCGTAATTTATCTATGAACGTAATAATTTATGTAGTCATATTGTTAGTAGCCATCAGTGTATTTGGTCTCTTTCTGCTGTGGTCTATTTTTATAATTGATTCTATTGTGCGAGGCCATGATTTAGCAACCAGCAGAAGAGCAACTAAAGCATTATTTAAGATTATCTCTGAGCACAAAACTGCTAAAAATTTTTATGATTTGGGATGCGCACACGGCGAGGTTGCTTGTCGTATTAAGAAAAAGTTTCCTACTCTTTGTGTGGATGCTATAGACAATAATTCTGTGCGCATCTTTTTTGCTAAAATTAGAGCATTTCTCTTTAGGCAAAATATTAAATTTTTACGAAAAGATATCTTTGAGATGAATTTAAATGATGCGGATATTATTTACACCTATCTTTGGTATGATGTAATGCCACCATTAGAGGAGAAACTTCAAAAAGAGTTAAAACAAGGCGCAATTGTGATTACTAACACTTCAAATTTTCCTACTTGGGAACCAATACAAAAGATTGTTACTTATCCTAAAGTTTCCAAGACGCCAAATTTTGAGACTTTGTTTGTATATCAAAAAGATAATCAGTTATAATGATATATGCTAATAAATCCTGATAAAATAGGAATAACTTGCCTAAAAATATTTCTAATAGAGTTTACGGTGCTTGCTGTTATAATTTTTTTATTGTTAAACATTGAGGTTTAACTTTTTTCGAAAAACTTTGATGTTAAATATAGTTGAAACTCAAAGCTCAAAAGTCAAAAGTCAAAACCAAAAATTAAATGAAATCCTAATGACAAAGCTCAAATGTCAAATGAATATCAAATGAATAAATGACTAAATGTCAAATGTTGTAACCTTGTAAGTTATAAATTATATACCGTG
>JAGXOH010000061.1 GCA_023659985.1 Candidatus Falkowbacteria bacterium LH_S3
AAGGCAATCCATCATATCCTATAATAAAATAGAAAGCTATAGAAAATAGCAGAAAAAGTAACACTATTTTGACTAACTTACGCGAATACATATGATTTAAATATCTTTAATAATACCTGAGTTAATCGATTTTAATCTATAAAAAACCTTTCACATCTGGGTAAGTTTCTGATATGAAAGATTTTGTTACAAGTGAAGTATAAACAGAAATTTAACCAAAAAACAGAAGAATATATAAGTAATATAACAAATCTCAATGCAAAAATAAATAGAACGTATTCAATCATCTACAATCTAACCGAAATGTAATAAATTGTAATTTAGGAAAGGTCGATTAATAACAAACCTTACTATCTGAAAAGCCAAAACTCCATACATTGCCCACTTGTACTAAATCGCCGTTTGTAGGTATTGGTCCTGTGCTATTGGTAATTACAAAAGATCCAGACCCGCTGAAACTGTCTGCCATAGTTCTCATTTCCAGATTACCGTTCGGTGCATAATAGCCTGATGGAATTTCCTCATCTGTTCCATAGAAGACGAATGGATTTATTGATTCGCTTGTTTCTCCCCCAGAACTCACGCTGATTTCAAGATTACCTGATGAATCCCCTCTAATTTTGGCAGTCCCGGCGTATTGATTAGGACCCAAGGCACTCATGGGCACAGAAGTCGAAAAATTAGGTGCTTGAGACAAAACTACCTCAGGTGCTGAAGTCAATGCCTCTCCATCTGTCCGACTTTCAGGGTTTCATGAGCCAAATTGTTATTATACTTAAATTCAGCAAGCGCTTTGTCATAATTGGCATAAACATAAATTTTGTACTCTCCATCAGAAAGAGCAGAGGTATCCCAATTGACTTCAGCAGTTTTTTCTTGGCCAGTATCAAGTCCCGTCATGCTGACTATGTCGCCAATCTGGGTGCCAGAGGCGTACGGACTCCCATTATAAAATTGTATATTGAATTTTCCGCTCGTGGGATTCCCTATGTTCTTGATTATTGCTGAAACTCTAATGGTTTCTCCAGGAAGAACACTTGGCTTCGAAAAAGTCACTTTTTGTGGAGCTAAATCCGTTTCAATAGTTTCAAATTGCTCATATCTATAAGAATTCGTTGTGTAAACATTTCTTTCTGAAAAGTAGGCTCCTTCCCCAGTAATGGAGAAGTCTGCCACCGTGTAAGAGCCATTATCCAAAGACCGCCGAATATGTTGACCATCAAAATCTAGAACAATATTACCTGCGCCAACACCCAAGTTAGCAGAACCAGTTGCCCAGACAATTTCATTTCTATCACTATCAAGCAAATGGGCATTAAACTCATATGTTCCGGATTGTAGCACATCAACTCCTAATGTCACACGCAGGTAATCATAGAGAGAATTTGAATTTGTATCAACTCCCTGGTCTGCATTTGTCTTGCCCAATAAGATATCTTTCCTTTCAAATGCCTTAAAGGAGTACGCGTTTGTGCTGTATTCTTTGCTATCTTTGGCCTCTCTGTCTCCATTTTCATTTAAGAGAATAAGGTCTTTAACAGTGAAGGGTCCGTCGATTCCATTCTTGCGAATCAGCTTACCGGAAAAGCGAATTTGCATTGTATTGGAGCCTGCGACCATATCAACAGTCACATTGTTAGCTTGAATTACCTTCCCCGTACTGTCATATAACGATCCCACTGCGGTAAACTTGCCTGGTTTAATGACGTTTACGCCCAGTTCTACCATAAGATTGTCATAATATTCGTCAGCATCCAGATCCTCCACGTTAGTATTGACTGTTCCATCAAATTGGATTCCTGATTCGATAGCTTTAAAGAAAAGATCACGATCTCGGGAAAAAGTACTACCAGAGAAAGAACCTGTCGCATGAACATTTACTGTATACTCACCAACAGCACTAGCGACAAATGCATTATTGGTGTACCGTCCATCGGAGGCGGTTGCATCTCCGTGGGTGCCGTCATCGAAGAGACTTACTGCTTGGGTTGATTCATCCGGTAAGACAATAGTAGCAGTCGCTGTGGCGTCTACTATGGCGGTTCCAGATTCATTCTCCTTGATGTCAGCGCAGATAGTTACTGCATCTCCCGTCCCGTAGGTTATCCTATCCGTCTCAGCAGACATACCCACGAGAGCACCGTACATGATTATAGTAATGTTGTAATTTGCTGCTTGTGTGAGGTTTTCGCCCTTTATTTGGATTGTCCATGTTCCTGATTGAATGTCCTCCATCTTGTTATAGGCAATCATTGGGATCTCTTCAATTCTGTTAAGCTCAGGAATCTCGTATCCGTCGGGATCTATTAATGACATATCCAATTGTTCTTCGGTATCCCAGTTAAGAACGCAGCTCATCGACCAAGAAAGAACCTGTGACCTCAAAGTTATCGTTTCTCCTGGTAATACAGTGCCACTCTTAGAGATCATTTCTGGGATACTTGAAGAAGAAGCAACCGCATTTATTTTAGAAGAAGGGTGTTTAATTGAACTACTGGATGCAATTGTAGTATCTTGTAATTTGTTATGTATCTTTTCTGGTGAATCTTTCGGTTCCAACAAATTGGTGGCGGGCTGGTTATAAAGAGAATAACCGCCCCAGATGATTAAAACTGCGGCGATTATTCCGATTGTCCACGAGGTTGTTTTATTCATAAAATTAAGTTGAAAGTTTATAAAATTTTTAATTAATCGATAATAACTAATAATTGTTTTTATAATAATAGACTACTTTCAAAAAAGCAAGTATTTGTATTAGTTCAGCTGATTTTGGACAATAAACCATTATTTATTAAATAATTCACAAAAGAGAGGTTAAATTTAAACTCTAATGACAACGTTTTGTATGATACCAAACTAATCAGTCCATTAATTTTTTGTTAAATTTATTGATCTTCTAATAAAATTTCATTCCAATTAATAAACTCTTCTTGAATACTTCTGTTGTTTTTTTCAATATGTCCTTATGGATATAAGAAAAAATGGGGATGTTTCCGACTTTTAAAGGAGAAAAGTCGAGGACATTCCCATTTTCGTACACAGCTAAATCATCAAAATATAGGCTGAAGGAATATTTATTTAGAGATATCTAAGATTTCTACGCCCTTGTCAAAACCACTTGCCACATAAGCATATTTACCAGAAACATGAACGGACCATGCACTCCTAAGAGCAGTGTCATCACTATCAAAGATTGCTCCAATGTGGACAGGGTTACTAGGGTCAGAAATATCTAAGATCTCTACGCCATTGTCACCATAGCTTGCCACGTATGCATATTTACCAGAAACATAGATGGATTGGGCACCCTTTAGGGCAGTATCAGCATTATCAAAGATTGCTCCTTTGTGAGTTGGGTTACTAGGGTCAGAGATATCTAAGATTTCTACGCCACTATTATCAAAGATTGGACTTGCCACGTATGCATATTTACCAGAAACATAGATGGAATCAGCATCATCAAGGGCAGTGTTATTATTATCAGTGATTGCTCCTTTGTGAGTTGGGTTAGTGGGCTCTGAGATATCTAAGATTTCTACTCCATCATCACTTGCCACATAAGCATATTTACCAGAAACATAGATGGATTGGGCACCCTTTAGGGCAGTATCAGCATTATCAAAGATTGCTCCTTTGT
>JAGXOH010000062.1 GCA_023659985.1 Candidatus Falkowbacteria bacterium LH_S3
GAATATTAGTTTTAAGCCATCAGCTATCAGAGGATAAAATTTGTTACTTGATTTTAAAATATTTTTTAATATGAAAAATAGTTCAAAAGATAAGAATCCAAAATCTTTATTAAAACGCATTGATAACTATCTCCTGCGCTTTTCCAGAATTTCACTTAAGGAGAAGTTATTTTTCCTTCAATATTTTTCCATAATGATCCGGGCTGGCTTATCTTTATCTCTTATATTAAAAACTTTAGGCAGGCAAACCTCTAATAAAAAATTTTCTATGATCATAGATGATATCAGAGCCAGAGTGGAAAAGGGTAGGAGCTTGGCTGAAAGTTTTCGTGTTTATAATAATATTTTTGGTGAGTTGTTTATTAATATGATTGAGTCAGGGGAAACCTCGGGAAATTTAGAAGAATCTTTGAACCAACTTTATAAACAAACCAAAAAGAATAATGAATTAATTTCCAAAGTTAAGGGAGCTTTAACTTATCCGGTTTTTATTATTTTAGTAATGATTATTGTCGGCATAGTTATGATGGTGAAGGTAGTTGACTCATAAATAATCTTTCTTCTTGATATTTTATCTTAGAAGAAGACTCTACCATTTTAATAATTTTTTGGACTAATTTTGTCACATTAACATCTACGTCAGAGCCCACATTATAAGGGCCAGTTTTGTTCGTATTCATTATCTGAGTACAAAAATCAACAATATCACTCACATAACAAAAAGAAGAAGAGAAATTTTTACTACCGTAAATATTAATTTCCTTACCTTCCAAGGCATCATTAACAAAATTCGGCAACATTCTGCTGTCGTTTAATTTCATTCTAGGGCCATAAACTCTAAACAATCTTGCTATTTTAGCATCTAAATTATAATGGGTTCGATAACTTCCAACCATGGTTTCGGCAAATCTTTTCCCTTCATCATAAGAACTTCGCTCAGACAAAAAATCCACTACTCCAATATTATCTTCAATTATTTTTTTGTTATCTTTTTTTCTGGGGCCATAAACCACAGAAGAAGAAAAATGAAGTAACTGAGCGCTATATTTCACTGCTAAATCCAAAACATTTTTAACTCCGTAGGAATTAGCTGCAATAGTGGCAATCTTATTTTTTTTAAAATCCTTAGGAGAGGTAGGGCAGGCCAAATGATAGATCTCTTGAACACCTTGGAATTGAATTTTGAATTTCTGCAAACTAGGATCGTTTTCCAGATCTATCGGCTTGGTTATATCATGCTTTATAAATTGAAAATTCTCGTCAGCCAATAAATGATCAATATTCCTTTCATCCCCGGTTGATAAATTGTCTAAGCAAATAACCTTATTATCCTTGATTAATTCATCGCATAAATGAGACCCGATAAAACCGGCTCCACCTGTTACCAATACATTTTTTTTGTTAAAAATAGCTCGTTCAGACATAAATATTTTATTAAAATCTAAATATTAAACTAATAAATACGAAAATAATTTTTATTCATCAAAATGACGCCATTCCCACATTCACGCCTCCCCCAAAGTCTCTATCAAAACCATATAAAGAATCAAGTAATACACCCCGGCCGTCAAAGACTCTTACATGGGGTCCGCCTCCTGGACCTGCTCCAGTAATAATCTCATCCACGCCGTCTTTATTTATATCTCCGGCTCCTAAATTAACTCCTCCGGTAAAATCATTGCTATAAACAAAAAATTGATTAATTAATTGAGCATAATTATTAAAAATTCTAAGTTGAGGTCCACCTGATTCTCCTGGAGCTATAATTATTTCATCTTTATTCCGAGAAACTCCGCCATCAATATCAGCAGCGACCACATTTACGCCCCCATGGAAATGCTTGGAAAAACCGAAAAATTGAGTAACAACTTGCCCTGTATTTGTAAAAACTCTTATATGTGGTCCGCCTCCTGGGCCGGCTCCGGTAATAATCTCATCTATGCCGTCGCCGTCTATATCTCCGGCTGCCACATTAACTCCACCTTGAAAATGGGGGCTATAAGCAAAAAACTGACTTTGAATATTTCCATTTTTATCAAAAACTCTTATATGTGGTCCGCCTCCTGGGCCGGCTCCGGTAATAATCTCATCTATGCCGTCGCCGTCTATATCTCCGGCTGCCACATTAACTCCTCCGCTAAAATTTTCATCATAAACCAAAAAATTATTCTTTAAATTTCTATCAGCATCTAAAAATTTAATTTCACCTGTATGATTAGAAGCAGGAGTCACCAATAGTCTGGGCTGTTTATTTTGCAATAAATTGCTTGATCTAAGAACAGCTTCATATACATCCACTCTCCCGCGCCCTAATTGACCTATATATTCAGGATTTAACCTATTAATATTGTTAGAACTATTAAAAAGAATATCTTTTACTTGGTTTTGTGATAAAGAAGGGTTAGAATTTTCAATTAATGCTAATGTTCCACTAATCATAGGAGCTGCCATAGACGTACCTGACCAATATCCATCATAATGTTTATTCAAAGAAATGTTGTTTATCTTTTCCTTAGGATTATAAACAGAAAGTCCGAAAATACTCTCTCCAGGAGCAGAAATATCCACGCATTTTAATCCATAACTGGAAAAAGATGTCTTCTGATCCAAGGTGTCAGTAGCTCCCACCCCAACAACTCCGTCATGACAAACAGGATACATGGGATTTAAATCCAGATCATATCCACCTCCTTGGTCTTTTTCATTTCCAGCAGCAGCCACAACCATTATTCCTTTAGCATTAGCTCTATCAATAGCCTCTTGTAAAGCTTGGCTGTAATTAAGCCCTACAAAACTAAGATTAATAATATCAGCTCCATTATCTATAGCATAATCAATAGCTCTAACAACTTGACTAGTTCTTCCCTCTCCTTTATCATTTAAAACTTTTAAAGGCATAATACTAACATTCCAAGTAACCCCGGCTACACCTGAACCGTTATTACCCACAGCAGCAGCCACGCCAGCAATCAAGGTGCCATGCAAAATCCCGGACCCGAAGTGTTCTCCGCTAAAATTAGGAGAAGGATTAGAGTTATTATCAACAAAATTCCATCCCCTGTAATCATCTACAAACCCGTTTCCGTCATCATCTTTATTATTTCTGGGAATTTCTTTAGAGTTATTCCAAATATTGGAACTTAAATCAATATGATTCGCTTGAATTCCAGAATCAACTATGGCTATAACTACAGAAGGAGACTCTCTATTTATATCCCAGGCTTTATCAGCTTTTATTTTTTTTAAATACCATTGCTTGTCAAAATGAGTATCACTTGGGATGACACTGGCTCTATAAAGATAGTTAGGTTCGGCAAATTCAACCTCAGGGTCTTGATTATACTCTTGCAAGACACTAGTATAACTTTTATCATCAGCTATCTTAATCACCTTAATGCTATCTTTGCTTTGATATTGAACTAAAATAGATTTAGACACTGCTTCTTTAGAGGTGAGAGCGAAAGCCTCACCAGAAGTGATTATTAACACAGCTAACACAACAAAAATAGCTAAGGCAGCTACC
>JAGXOH010000063.1 GCA_023659985.1 Candidatus Falkowbacteria bacterium LH_S3
AACGCAAAACTCAAAGTTCAAAACGCAAAACCAAAAGTCAAAATTCAAAACTGAACTAAAACATCGTTAAGAAGTAAGAAGTAAAAAGTTTTAAGTTGTAGTTTTTAGTTTTGACATTTAGTCATTTATTCATTTGACCTTCATTTGACATTAGGATTTTGTCATTTGGATTTTATTGTATGACATTAGGCTCATTATTTAATGAGAGAATACTATTGTGGGTCTGAGCTGACTTGAACAGCTGACCTCCACGATGTCAACGTGGCGCTCTAACCAACTGAGCTACAGACCCGTAAATTAAAATGTGGGCATAGGTGGGCTTGAACCACCGACCTCCGCTTTATAAGAGCGGCGCTCTAACCGTCTGAGCTACATGCCCAAGATAAAATGCAAAATTCAAAGGCTTGAAATCAAAAAAATAAACTTTAGTTTTTAATTTTTAATTCTCCAATATCTATTTGAATATACCACTCTTCTTCGCTTTTTTCAAGTACTGATGGTAATGTCCACACAGGTGGCAGTTTTTACCAAGATAGAATACTATCTTGGTATATGAAAGTAATCAAAGAGAAAAATTAAGATGGGTATTGCCAATTTACAATAAAGAGATAAGGTTAATTGATGCGGCTAAGGTGTGCTCCTACAGGCAAAGATTATTGGAAAGATGGCTGGTTAAGTACCGCAAATATGGTGGAGCTGGATTAGAACCTTAATTTTGTTTTTAGACGTAAAACTTTGATTAAATATTAAAAAATTTAAAAATATTAGCTAAAAATATACATTTAAATGTATCTATTCTTTTTCTTCCAAAAAACCCAATTCTTGGCTAGCCAGAATAAACATAGCATGACTCCAAGCCAAAGGACTTATTCCTTTCTGAATATTATTATTAAAAATTTGCTCCGGGATATATTCGTCCACCTCTGCTATAACCTTATTATAATATTTGAGGGCATCTTTTCTCTCCCCTACTTTATTAAGAACAATACTTAGCCAAAAATTAAGCAAAGGCCAATAGCCAGCGCCTGACTTACGATATCTACCTTTAGCCATATGGCTGTCATACCTATCGTCCTCATAGCGGTAAATACCACCATCTTCCTCATTTCTTTTTTTAATTTCCTGAATAGTTCTTTGAGCTAATCTGCTCTGCGATGAAAAAATCTCAAAAGGCCAAATCAAACCTAAAGTACTTGAGTCTATTCGCCTGTCTGGAATAGCTCCCCAAGAACGAATAATATATTTTTCATTTTTTAATTTATTTTTTAAAAGGTTCTTCATCTGCCGGGCGGTTTTCTCAATTTGTTTTTGAGGATAAATCTTATTTGCCTCTTCCAAACCTCGGGCGCAAGCAGCCAAAGAATAAGAAAAAACACCCCCAGAATCAGGAAAACACATCCTTTCCTCCTCCCAGAGATCGCAAGTTATCATTTTAAAACAATCCTTTTCCCAGCTTTTACTCAAGCCCTTGGCGGTTTTTTTAATCAATTCTTTGACTTTTTTATTTTTTTTAGGATTATTATGTAAATAATTACAAGCGGCCCAAAGTATCGCTCCATTCTGATCAGGCGGAAACCGAGAGAGATCCTGTTTACCGTTAGGAGCATAATTTTCAAAAAAAATACCTGTTTCTTGCCAATCCTCTGCCCTCTCAATTAACCAAGTAAAAAATTTCTCCTGAATTTCCGTCCAGCCTAAAGCTTGAGCAGCCAGACAAATATAAGCTCCGTCTCGAGGCCAAACATAAAAATAATTACTTAAATCCCGGCCATAATAAGATTTAGTGGAATTGGCAGCTACCAGACCCCCATTTTCTAGTGCACAATCTTTAAAAACATTTTGAGAAGATTTTATAAGTTTATTTATCTTTTTCTTATCAATTTGAGACATAAAAAATTTGACTCTTTTTAATTTTTACTATTTTCAATTTTTGGACTTTCACTTTAGTGTATCAGTCCAGTTTATTTTGGACAACTTTAAATTAAGCAAAGGCTAGATTATTTGCCTTCGGCAAATTGCTCATAGTTCATTGCTCAAAGCTCATTAAATTTGCTTTCAACAAATTGCCTAATGCCTTTGGCATTAGGTATTCTTTCAGCTTTCAGCTTTCAGCAATTAACCCCCTGCTTAATTTAAAAATTATTGCTATAAAGAGAGTTGCTGTAATTTTTGTTGTAAATAATTGATTACCTCTTTTTTTGCTTGTTGAATAGGCATATCGGTTTTAATTTCAATTAGCTTTTCGTAGCCTGTGGGTTTATATTCTTGTAACAAATCAAGTAAGTTTATATTTTTACCCGAATAAACAATGATTCTTGCGGGGTAATAAGGTGTTGAAGTTTGATCTGAAGTTTTATTTTCAGGTACCCCAGAGGAAATAGTTTTATCTTCCGGGTCTTCGTAGAAAATAGCTATAATTTCAGTGTTGGATATACTTAATTTTAATTCATCCAATATTTCTGGAAGTTCGTTTTTACTGGCTTCTGTTTTTAAAAAATCAGTATGGGAAAGAGTGGACCATAGAAGTTGATTATTATTAACACCGGAAAGTCTGGCCATAACCCTACCCCAAAGCTTTAATGAATTTAAATTTTTTGATCTATAGAAGTTGTTAAGGATTTCTTCGTGGCGTCCACCTAAAGATATTAACCTGGAAGTTATTTGTAAAGCTTGGGGGGTGATATTCAGAGTTTTAAAGCTTTTTGTTTTATAAATAATTCCGGCTAACAGGCAAGTGGAAATATCTTCGTTAATAATGTTATCAAAATATTTGTTTAAAATAGAGTAAAGAATTTCAGTTGTAGAAGTGGTTGTTAATTCTATCAAATTTACGGCTCCGAACTCTTCATTTCCTGAATGGTTATCAATATTGATTATGGGTGTATTGTAGAAAAATTTGGTATTAATTTCGTATATTTCTCCCAATGACTCCAAGTCTTGAGTGTTTAAAGTTATAATTAAATCGTAACCCGTAGAAGAAATGTCGGTGCTGATATCATCAGAGGTAAAGGTGCCTTGTTTGGGTGTAATAAAGAATTTAAGAGAGCCATTACCCATTTTATATTTTATATGTTTGACTGAAGCATGAGATGTATCTAAGGAAATTATAAATTGTTGCAAAGAATTGGGATCTTTTTTTATTTTTTCAAATCTAGGCAAAAAAGAAAAGATATTTAATGATTTTTGGAAATAGTCTCTTTTTTCATCAAGCCCTATTAAGACTTCACAATTTTTATTAAGCGCGATCAAAGCCAAGGAAAGCCCCAGTGCCCCGGTTACCGCCTCACCATCTTTATTTCTGGAGGAAGTTATCAAAATATTTTCAGATTTTTTGATTAATTCCGCCACTTGTTGATAGTTATTAAGCATATTAAGAGATGAAAGAATATTTTAGATAGTATTAGGCAAAATTTGTAATAGTCTATTAATATATCCAAACTTTTCTAAGGTGTCAAGAAAGAGATTTACAAAAAATTTGCCTTCGGCTTTTATCTTTCAACAATTAAGCATTTTTTCTTTCAACTTTAAACTTTGAACTTTCAACATTCAACTTTCGACAATTAGGTTTAATGTAAATAAATAGTTGGTAATTTCATTTGTTATTTTTGAAATAATTGT
>JAGXOH010000064.1 GCA_023659985.1 Candidatus Falkowbacteria bacterium LH_S3
GCCATATACAATTTAAAAGAATATTTGAAATATAGAAATATTAAAAATGTATAGCGTTATGACCAAATCAAAACAACAGCAATCACAACTTTTTAGCGAATTACCTGCTAACAAAGCTGGTGTTTTGCCGTCAACGCGTTATCAAGGAAGTAAATACAAAATAATCAAATGGATTGATTATTATACAAAGGATTTAAAATTCGATTCTATTCTTGACGCCTTTGGTGGCACTGGTTGCGTTGGTTATATGTTTAAGAAAAACGGCAAGCAAGTCTTCTATAATGATTCTTTGAAGTTTAATTATTATGTCGGACTTGCCATAATTGAAAATTCTAAAACTATCCTGAACGACGATGATGTTGATTTTATTCTAAACAAACACTCAAAAATTAAATACCCAACTTTTATTTATGATACTTTCCATGATATTTATTTTACTGACGAGGAAAATAAATGGCTTGATATTGTTATAACAAATATCGGCCAAATAAAAGATAAATATAAGCAAGCATTGGCCTATTACGCTTTATTCCAGGCGTGCATAATCAAACGACCTTATAATTTATTTCATAGAAAAAATTTGTATATCCGAACGGCTGAAGTAGAGAGAAGTTTCGGAAACAAAAAAACTTGGGATACGCCGTTTAAAGATCATCTCAGAAAATTCGTAGAAGAAGGAAATAATGCCGTTTTTGATAACAAAAAGAAAAATCAATCTTTTTATTCCGACATTTTTGATTTAGATGTTGAGGCAGATTTAGTTTATATTGATACACCCTACATTTCCGCAAAAGGTGTGGGTATAAATTATTTTGATTTTTACCATTTTCTTGAAGGTATTGTTTTTTACGACCAATGGTCGAATTTAATTGATGAAAAATCAAAACATAAAAAAATAAAAAATGGCAAAAATGAATGGTGCGATAAAGGCGAAATACACCAAGCATTTGAGAAATCATTTAAAAAATTCAAGGATTCAATTTTGGTTGTTTCTTATCGAGACGACGGCATTCCGACGATAGAAGAATTAGTAAAAATGCTGAAAAAATACAAAAAAATCATTGAAGTGAAAAAACTTGATTATAAGTATGTTTTAAGTAATGGGAACTCAAAAGAAGTTTTAATCTTAGCATCGTAATGAACAACAAAGAGATAAAAGAAAAGATAAAATCGCTGAAGAAACTCTATGATGAAGAAAAGTTTGATGACGCACACGCTGAATCGGAAAGTTTTGTTTTAGAACTTTTCAAAGAGAAAAAATACAAAGACATAGTTGAAGCGGACAAAAAACTTGAGTCCGTCCCCATTATTTTTGAAGTCGCGTATTCGTATAAGCGAAACGGAGATGAGAATAAAGCCGAAGAAATATATGAAACGATTTTATCTTTTCACGGAGAAGAAAATAACTCGGCTATTCTGAATAACCTATCAGACATAAAAAAATCAAAAGGAAAAGTAAAAGAAGCGTTTGACCTTATTCAAAAAGCGAAAAAGAAAGACGCTAAAGACGAAATAATTGATAGGAATTATCAAAATTTACTCGGAATAATAAACGAGCAGGAAGCCATTGAACAAAATTATAAAAATGCCGTTAACTTAATACAAAAAGAAAATGATTTTGTTATCGGAAAATTAAAAAACTTTTTTACCAACATTAAAAAAGAGTCGGGTCTTAAAAATAACCAAGTCGCTATTCCAAATTGGAAATTCAAAGTTTTAATGGGCACGGACGATCAAAAAGCAGATTCGTTAAAAAAACAATGGATAGAAAAAGGATATATCCGAAGAACGAATCAAAAAGTTGATAATTTTGTGTCGGTTTATGAAATAAATAATCATATTGAGAAAGCCATAGAAAAAGCCCAAAACACGAAAATAAATAAAAAATGGATAGATGGCTTTGAGAATATAGACATTTTGAAATTGGAAAAAATTGGCTACTTTGAAATATTGTCAAGAATCCGAAGGATAAATAAAAAATTCAAATTCCTTTTGGAAAGAGATTTTAACGAACTGACATTCAATTATTTAGTAGGGAATGAAAAATCGGTCATTGTGCTTACCGGTTCGTTGATTGAGGCGGTATTGATATATCATTGCGAAAAGAAAAAAGTAACAAAGGTAAATTACCAAATACAAAATAAAGTCATACAGAAAGATTTATATGATTGCGATTTAGGTGATTTATTAAATTATTTTGAGCAAGGTAAAATTATGAGCGATTTATTCGTTCATCTTGGCAACATTTCAAGAATACATAGAAATTTTATACATCCGGGCAAAGAGATAAGAGAATTTGAAAAATTAGACCAGTCAAAATCTAATCTTTGCTACATTAGCGCAGTTGAAATAATCAAGAAATTGATTTGAAATACTGATATAAAAGCGGCGCGCCAACTTCTTTGAACGAAAAACTGGCGGCATTTCTTAAAATCATTGTATCAAAACTTTTGGAAAACGCCGATGGCGCAACGCCTCATCGAGCAGGCGGAGACACCCTTTAAGGTTTTTGCGTTGGCGTTAATTTATTATTACGGCTTTTTATTGCACAGTCTTGTATAATAAGATTATGAATAAATATATTATTTTCATTGGTATTTTGAGCATTGGGATAATTGTGTTGTTATTCGGATTGGGTAGTAATTCGATTTTTGATTACCACTATTTATTTGGAAAAATCAAATATCCGTATTTGCCAAAAGAGATACAATTAAAACATACTGCTACAATAGAAAAAGTGGATACTTTTATCAGAAAGGAAAATAAGGACAGTATTACCTCTCAATCTGAAAATTTTAATTTGGAACTCTATTTGAAACTTATTGAAATCAGCGTTTTTCCGTATCTCAAAGAGAATGATTCATTAAGAATAGATGTTCAATTACTTATGCAGGATATTAGAAATTATATAAAATAATAAAGGTCAAAAAAATCATTAATTAATAGCCAATAAAAAAATTGTAATTATAAACTATATAAAATCGGCATTATAGCAAGGAAAATAATTAATTTTGCTTACTTTGGTCTTGGTTTCAGTATTTGCATTTTCAGTGACAACTTTAGCGCAAAATAACCAATTCCAACTTGCACCAAAAGAAAAACTTGCAAAATTCTACGAAGCACAGTTTAAACGCTTCTACGATTCAATTCCAGTAGATATATCGCAAAAATACGCGACGACAATTGCTAAAATAGATCAGAAAATCGAGGATGAAAATATAAAGGAAAAATTCAAATTAGTTCTAAGGTTACTTTTAAAAGTAAAGATGAGTTGTCTTTAGTTTACACTCCTGGAGTAACCTAAGTTTCCAAAGAAATAGTTCGTGATAAAAGTAATAAAAGATGCCATATACTAGCAACTTTATTGACACACAGGATATAAATATTAAGATACTAACAATACCTGCTAAATTTG
>JAGXOH010000065.1 GCA_023659985.1 Candidatus Falkowbacteria bacterium LH_S3
CAGGTTATGGCCAATTCTCCCAACCCGTAACCGTCGGCACCCCAACAGCAGATACCCACGCCACCACCAAGTCTTATGTGGATTCAGAGCTCCAAAACGCTACTACCACAGCAGAAAACACTTATGTCAACGAATCTGGCGACACCATGACTGGTGCTTTAGATATGACTGGCAACGACATCAAAACCTTAGGAAATCTAACTACCTCAGGAGATCTAGGCATAACCGGAGGCAACGTCGGTATAGGTACAACGACGCCAGAAAATCAACTGCATGTTGTCAATGGTGGCGTTCACATTGGTGACTCAAATAGTGTGAAAGGTAATCGGTTGATTATTAATTCAACGGGGGATATCGAACATACCTATGGTCTAAACGATGGAAGTAACACGACCAACCATGGACGATTTCTGATAAGCAACAATGTGTCTCAAGAATTTGAGGATGGAAACGATGCTGGGGGTTTAGTGCTCAGGGATAATGGTGGTAGATGGTCAGCTATAACGGGTGGTCCTGATATGAAAATACTTACAGGTGGAACAAGTACGAACCAAGACCACGACGATTATTCCGCCTCAACTGCGTTAACGGTTAAAGACGGCGGCAACGTCGGCATTGGGACGACGGGACCAACCGCTGGGCTTCATATTGCTAATTCAACAAGTGATAGTAGACCAGACGTTGCTGGAGTCCAAATTAGTGGAGGAGATTCAACTTGGGCAAAATTAGAGCTTCAAGGTGGTGCTGATAATAGAGGTGGACATATTGATTTTTTAGAAGGACCTGCATCAGGTGATGATTACCATGGAAGAATAATATTAAGGCCGGGTGGCTTTAAATTGGGAACAAACGGCGGCGGAGAAAATTCTCTTGTTATAAGCAGAACAAATGGCAACGTCGGCATTGACACCACCTCTCCTTCCTATGCTCTGGATGTAGCAGGTTATGGCCAATTCTCCCAACCCGTAACCGTCGGCACCCCCATAGCAGATACTCACGCCACCACCAAGAGCTATGTGGATTCAGAGCTCCAAAATGCTACTACCACAGCAGAAAACACTTATGTCAACGAATCTGGCGACACCATGAGCGGTGCTTTAAATATCGACAAAGGGAGTAGTAAGGGTTCTATAAAGCTTGACCCAGATAACTCAGGAAATACTGATCCTTCTATACAGCTTCATATGGATAATGGAGGATATAGCGGTTTAGGCATTGATATGGACAACGACGATATTACTAGAGATGGTGGAAATAATCAATATTCCTTTAAAATTAGAACACAAGATGGAGGTTATGGGTCTTATACTGATTCAGACACAGTTTTTCAAGTTATGCCACAGGGGCATACCTACATTAACTATGGTAGTACTGATAAGGTGAGCGGATCCGATCCTATGCTTGCGGTAAATGGGGATACTGTATTAAACGGCAACGTCGGCATTGGGACGACAGATCCTGCGTATAAACTGGATGTTGCTGCCAACGACACATATGCTTATGTACGAGACGGAACAGGGGTTTTGGCTCGCAACTATGTTAATTCATACGATTGGGATGTTGGCGGTACTGGTGGAACGCCTATGTTCTCCCGGAATGGTGCTACTGCAGAAAACAACAGAGAATGGGGTGTTGGTCCACATGGAAATCGAGTCATATTATGGAAAGCAACTCCTGATGCAACATCCGGTGGTGATGGTGGATGGAACAGTGATTATTTTTCAATTGATCATACAAAAACATATAGATATTCCGTCTGGATTAAAAAAACAGGAAGTAATGATGGAAGGACATATTTTGGAACGCATGGAGGAGGCGCGCCTGTACTTAATTTAGACGGAACAGAAAATACTAATCCCTATTTCTGGAGTGGGGACTTGCCTTCGCTGAACAAATGGTACTTACTTATAGGGTATGTTCATGGAAGCGGAGACAGTTCAACAACACATTATGGGGGAATTTATGATGGTGAAACTGGTAAAAAAGTTGTTTCAGCGACCGATTATAAATTCCAGACAACTACTACAGCCACAAATCATAGATCATATCTTTATTACAGTACTGCTCAAGACAACAATCAATATTGGTGGGATCCAAGAGTAGAAGAAGTTACAGGATTTGAGCCAACAATTGAATCTCTTTTGGGTCTTTATAAAGGTGCGACGCAGGATGCAGATTCCTATTTCGGCGGCAACGTAGGCATTGGCACCACCAATCCTTCCTATGCTCTGGATGTAGCAGGTTATGGTCAATTTGCTCAACCTGTAACTGTCGGCACCCCAACAGCAGACACCCATGCCACTACCAAGTCCTATGTGGATTCAGAGCTCCAAAATGCTACTACCACAGCAGAAAATACTTATGTTAACGAATCAGGTGACACCATGACTGGAGCTTTAGATATCCAGCAACCAGATTCAGGCGATATATTTAATATTTCCAGCAGCACAGCAGGGGATTTGGTGACAATAGACAATGACGGCAACGTCGGAATAGGGACGACGGAGCCGCAAGAAAAACTAGATGTGGCAGGAACTTCATTACTTAGAGATGGATTACGATCGGGTGAAAATATTGCAGTTAACTGGCATTTTGAAGGAGGTCCAAGCGGAAATAATAAATTAATTCCTGGATGGAAAGTTGAGGGAGGCCCAGGCGGAATTTTCTTAGATCATGATACAGGGAAAGGAAGAGGGGGAGAAGGCTATGGAGAAGAAGAGTGTTGTGATGCTTATGATGATGGAACCAATACTGGAGTAGGACAATGGGATCTTTACAAATGGTTTACTGGTGATTTTAGTGATACTAATATTTCAGTTTCGATATGGGCTAATATTGTAGGTGATCTGGATGGAGTAGGAACTTGTGCGGCTGGAGAATTATATGTAGGAGAAGATGATGCTAGGATTCACCTTACTGCTTATGATGAGGCCGGAACCAATTTAGGAGAATTATGGGGAAATTGGGGAGTATGGCATGCTGAAAATGATGGAAATACCGGTGACGGAGATACTGCAACTAATGATTATAATGATTGGGTTCAGGTTCATGAATCTTGGAATGCGCCTTCGGGAACCAAGGTAATTGAGGTAGACATTGTTGCTGGTGAGAGTACTAATTCTTGTAGATCAGAGACTTCAAAAGGAGGAGGAAATAATGCTACCTATTTTGATGAATTTCACTTTTCATCTGATGCTGTGGGCTGGTATGAACAAACCTCTCAAGATGTAGTAGCTTACAATCCTACTTTTGCCGGCAACGTCGGCATCGGGACAGCTAATCCTGCTGCTGGGAATAAATTACACGTTGAAGGACAATGTGTGACAGGTGATA
>JAGXOH010000066.1 GCA_023659985.1 Candidatus Falkowbacteria bacterium LH_S3
TTCAACTTTCAACTTTCAACAATTTGCCAAAGGCAAATTATTCTTTCAACTTTCAACATTCAACTTTCAACAATTAAGCTTTGCTTAATTCAAAGATGCTTTGCTTAATTCAAAGATGCTTTGCTTAATTTATTCACAAACTACATAATGTAAATATTCAACAGTTTTATTGGTGGCATAATTTCTATTTTCCGACTTGTCAGCTTTAAATCTGTTATATTCTTCTATAAAATTTCCGTATTTGCCCCGCAGGCTCATTATTTCCTTGATATCGTCCAAAGTCATCAATCCTTCATTGTTATGGCTCAAAAAAATATATTTTGCTTTTGCCTTCAAAATCAAATCCTTAAACGCTTTTTTTACTTGCGTTCTTGAACAATAAAGAGATTTTTGACTTTGATACTCACGTAAACCAGTTTTTCCGTGAATTTCAGGATTGTCATATTTCGCAATGGTTTCAAGCAAATGATAATTTGTTGCATATTGCCTTTGGTTATATGGCGGATCTAAATATAAAATATCGCCCTTAACTTTTCCTGCCACCTCGTTTATATCCTCGTTAAAAACCTCATGATCTTGATCGTTGATTATAAGTTCAGCTGGCTTCAAGATTAAACTATTTTGAGCTGTTTTTTTTAGCTTTTTTAAAAAAGCGCCATAAACGGAAGCAGTATTTGCGTATTTATCAATTGACTCAATTAAACTAGTAATTAAAAAATAATATTCATCATTAGAAATCAATTTTTCTTTTTTCCAGTTTTCAATTTTTTGGCGAATTGCATCACACCTCATTCCGTTTTCGTCAGAAAAATATTGTCGTTCCTCATTCTTACCCTTAGTTCCACCAAGACAATAATTTTTATAAATAAAACCTTTTGTACCTTTTAAATTTGAAAGAAAATCGCAGACAAAATCTTTTTTATCTTTAACTTCAATATTTTTTAATTCTGGAATTTCTTTTGTCAATTTGGCAAAATTTAACTCTTTATGGTTGCCGATGTAATGTCTATTTAAAACATAACTATAATATTGAATATCGTTTGCGATTATTCTATAATCTTTCCTTTTGAAATAACTTCCGACAATTCCAGTTCCTGCAAACAAATCACAAAAAGTATTGCAGTTTTCATCAGCTACTTTATTTATTGATTCTTCTAAAAATTCCAATAATGATAATTTACTACCAATATAATTCATAGTTTTAATTATGTAATAAAATTACAAAACAAGGCACTTTATAATTTTTTTCACCAAGATTTTTATGTTTGTAGGTGAAATTGATTTCAAACGGATTATTTAAATCTGTTTTATCAATAATTTCTCTGATTTTATCAATTGAAACATCTTCATCAATATAAACAACTAATAACCTTGGGTCAGCCCCAAACCTACCCTCGTCTTGATATTTATAAAGATATTTCGCAACAAGCTCTGGTTTTTTGATCGCCACTTCTCGCCAATCATCTTTAAAATGTCTTTTAAATTCATTGGTTGGAGTTTTTGCGACTTTTTGATCAAAAGAAATTCCATTTATAAAGAAATCAATGCCCCGCCTATGATTTAATGTCGGTAAAATATTATTATTTTTTTCAAAAATCAATGTTTCTATAAAGTCATTCCTGACTGTGTTGATTTCTTTAATTCGTTTATATTTAACTGCAGCAACTTTTACTTTATCATCTTTAACAAATCCGTTTTCTTTTTCAGAATTTATCCTTTGCACAAAATTATCAAAAGCGCCTTGTGAAAATGGCCAGGCAAGATCTCCAAGCTTGAGAGATTGCCATTCTTTTGTAAGCACTTCCATTGCATTGTCAGCTTCTTTTCCGCTTTTGTATTTTTCTGTTTCCTTGAAAATATCTCTGATAATTTTCTTGCTTATTTCATAATCCCAACTATCAACAACAACTTTCCAAAATTCTTTTGTATCTAAATCCAAAACCTTTTTACCTGCGTTTTTTCCTCGACTGACAGTTCTAAATTTTAAAGATAATATTGGTTTAATATCATTTAAGCGCAACAAATATTTCGTTGCTTTTTCTTGGTTGCCGATAATTTTTCGCGCCAAATCATCTGAAAGTTTTGATTTTATATATTCCATAATTATCTTTTGAAAATCAAAACATATTCGTGCTTAAAAATATAATAATCGCTTGAAAGCGCCCTATATCGCCAAATTCCTTCCTTGTTTTGTTTGGCACGGTTGCCCGCCATATTCTTAATTATAATACTTTTCAGGGTTAATCCTAATTTTTGCGCTTCATTCATACAGTAAAATCCTAACGGAATCCACTGACCAGCTGAATATTTATCACCAATAACAATTGCCAAATATCTGCCATTTTCTAAAATTTCAATTGTATTTTTTAAAATTTCTGAAAATTTCCCTAAAAATTCTTTAAGCGATTTGGTATTTGATAAATCGTCTTTCAAATCGCTAAATTTTATTATATCGGCATATGGCGGATGCAATATTGCCAATTGAACATTTTTCTTTTTGTTATTTCTTAAAATTTCTTTTACTTTTTCAAAAGTTTCAATCTTTGTGCTGTCGCCAGTGATTAAATCAGAAAAATTGTTTTTTGGTTCAATGTTTTTTTCAGTATAATCAACAAGTTTTTGTTGAATTTCTATGCCGATAAAATTTCTATTTAAATTCTCTGCTTCATAAGTGGTTGTTCCACTTCCTAAAAATGGATCAAAAACAATTTCATTTTTCTTTGTGTATCTCAAGATTAACTGACGTGGAATCTGCGGGACAAAATTTCCATGATAAAAACCACTATGATGTTTTCCTGTGTTATCTCTTTCAGAGATAATCCAAAGACTATCAGTCCAAATTTCCGATTCTTTCCAGTTATCTAAATTTAAATCATTAAAAATCGGCATAATTATTTTATTAAATCATCAACACCAACCTCAAGCGCCTTGGCGATCTTAGTTAGTGTTTCAGAGGTTTCTTTTGATGCTATAATGATAACTAATTTTAACAATTTTGTAAATGAACTTAGAGTTCTACAATTTCGTTTAGAAATGTCATACAATAAAATCCAAATGTCAAAACTTAAAGCTAAAAGCTAAAAACTACAACTTAAAATTAAAAGCTAAAAGCT
>JAGXOH010000067.1 GCA_023659985.1 Candidatus Falkowbacteria bacterium LH_S3
TTATAAAAGTTGTCTGTTATTATTAAATATATCATCCCCTTAAATATATGTCTATTAAACCAATAAAAACAATTTTCATAGGAACACCTGACTTTGCGGTCTCGTCATTAAAGGCCTTGATTAAAGATAATAATTATGACATACTCGCTGTGGTAACTCAACCAGATAAAAAAATTGGTAGAAAACATGTACTCACCTATAGCCCTGTGAAAAAACAGGCACAACAACATAACATCCCCATCCTGCAACCTTCAAATATATCAGAGATAAAACAAAGATTAAAAGAGTATCAACCAGATGTTATAATAGTGGTTGCTTACGCCCAAAAAATACCGCAAGATATACTGAATATCCCCAGATATGGAATATTTAATGTTCATGGTTCTCTTTTGCCCAAATATCGGGGAGCCGCCTGTATACAAAAACCCTTATTGAATGGAGATAAAAAAACCGGAGTAACCATAATGAAAATGGACAACGGACTGGATACCGGGAATATCTTAACTCAAAAAGAAATCCCCTTAACTAAACAGGACACTGCTTCCAGTATTCTTGATAAATTGGCTGAGATAGGAGCGCGGACTCTTCCTTTGGCAATCAAAGACTATATTCAAGGAAAATTGGAATTAACTCCTCAAGATGATTCCCTGGCTATCTATGTAACAACTCTAAAAAAAGAAGACGGTAAGATAGATTGGGAAAAATCAGCTGAAAAAATTGAAAGAATGGTAAGAGCCTTAAATCCATGGCCTGGTGCTTATTCCTATATAAAATACCCCAGAGACAAAAAAACAATAATCAAAATATTGGAGACTAATTCAAAAGCTTTGAATATAAACCAATACCAGGCTGGCACCTTATTCACTAATGACCAAAATATTTTAGGGATTCAATGCGGAAGTAATGCTTTAGAAATAAAGAAAATACAGCCAGAGGCTAAATTACCAATGTCAGGACAAGAATTTTTACAAGGCTACATTCAACTAATAGGAAAACTTCTTGAATAATTTACAAAAACTTGCTAAATTATCTCTGTAAACTCACATAATCTATTAATTTCAAAACTAAGCGGCCCGTTCGTCTAGGGGTTAGGACGCCAGGTTCTCATCCTGGTAACAGGGGTTCGAATCCCCTACGGGCTACTAGGGAAAATTAAGCAGAGGCTATATTATTTGCCTCGTAACTCGGCAAATTGCCAAAAGCTGTAAGCTCAAAGCTGTAAGAATGCTTTCGGTATTAAATTTGCCAAAGGCAAATTTAGAAAAAGTTTTAAAAAATAAATATAATTTTATCTGGAAGTCCAACCTCCATCTACATGAAGGATCTCGCCGGTTACGTATTTAGATTCATCTGAAGCCAAATAAATAGCCGCCTTGGCTATGTCTTCAGGGTCACCCACGTACCCCAAAGGAGTATTAGTTTTAACCATCTTGTTAAAATTTTTATCTTGAAGCATATCTTCGGTCATATTGGTTTTGATAAACGCTGGGGCAATAGCATTTACTCTGATCTTTAAGGGTGCTAGATCTTGACATCCGGATCGAGTTAATTGTTCAATTCCTCCTTTGGAAGCGCTGTAAGCAATAGTACTGGCCATCCCAGTACTTCCCAAAATAGAACTAATATTGATAATACTACCCTTTATCTTATTTTTTTTCATTCGATTGGCAGCCGCTCTTATGCCGTAGAATACACCGCTGAGATTAACACTTATAAGTTTATTCCAATTTTCAGTGGTTTCTTCTGTGACAGAGGCTAAAAGAGCCATTCCAGCATTGTTAACCATAACATCCACTCTACCGAATTTAGCCACTGTCTTATCCAATAATTTTTCCACTTGATTAGGCTTGGAAACATCGCATTTTAGAAAAATAGCATTATCTTGATATTCTTTAGGGATAATATCTTCAGCCTTACCCTGGATATCAGAGTAGACCACTTTAGCTCCCTCCTGTAAAAAATTTTTAGCCGTGGCATTACCGATACCAGAGGCAGCACCAGTAATAACAGCCACTTTGTTTTTTAATCGCATAAGCATAAAAAAATATTAAATATTAAGAATCTTAATGTATAATTAAATAAAAAAACGACAAAAGTGTGTGCCTAAAACATTATTTCAGCAATTTTTTAATATACTTTAAAAAAATTTCAAAATCACCTAAATCGTTTTGAATAATGCCATACATTTCTTTTGACGTAATTTCAAAATAGAAATGGGTTAAGCGATTTCTATATTTTCCCATTTTATACAATTCATTTTCCGCGAATTTTTTAGGAACAATTTTTTGTTCACCTAATTTTATGGCTATATCTTTATAGCTGTCAAAAACAACGTTCGGTTTTCTGGTCACAATATGTCCGCTAATATCAAAAACCGCTTCTAAAATACTGCGTAAATTATATGACGCGATGGCAAAATTGTCAGGTAAGTTGAACTTGCCGCCAGACAATTCTTTTAGCTTGTATAATCTCGTTAAATACTTCTCAATCAATTCAATGCGATTGAGAACCATTATTTTATTCATCTCTAATTTTTTCATATTCTGTCTAACGCGGCTTGATGTCTCATATTTAAAAAATAAGAAAAATCAATATATTTTTTTAAAATATTTTCTCTATAGTTTGCTTCAATATTATCATTGCTTTGATAAATAATTTTATTTTGCTTCAGCACGTTATATTGCAATTCAAGTGGCGCGAACTGCAAAAAAACCAAATCAAAATCATGCTTTCTTGTTTTAAAACGGCGCTTTAAGTATTCTTTTGGCAAAACATCTGTAAAAATATCATATAATTTCAAATAAGCGTCCATCGTTTTATCTTTGTATTTTTCCGGACTGGAAAAAACCACTCCAATGTCAATATCGCTTAATTTATGGGCGTTGCCTTGCGCATAAGAACCAAAAAGATATAGCACGCTAATGCCTATTTCTTGGAAAATATCTTTGTGTTTTTTGGAAAATTTTATTTCAAGCATAGTTCTAAATTAACCTTTATAAATTTATCCTATCACAATTTATACTCCAGATCAATTTTTTGTATTAGTCCAGCTCATTTTGGACAACAAACCATTATTTATTAAATAATCC
>JAGXOH010000068.1 GCA_023659985.1 Candidatus Falkowbacteria bacterium LH_S3
TTTAGCCCAAGGGATTGACAAATATGTAAACTTGTGCTAAACTAATAGGTTTAATAAAAAATTCGGATAAATATGAACATTTAAGAGAGTTTATCAATTAGACAAAGGTCGCCTTTAGCGGGCTAGGCACGACAAGCATGGGGGTTTTCTTTTTAGGGTTCATCTAGGTTTAAATTGTTTGTATTTAGACTCAGGAATACCTAGGGGGAGATTCTTTGCCTGCCCGCTAAAGGTGATCTTTTCTTTTTTGGTTTTCAATTTCCTTCGGATTGTGTATTGATTGCGGTGGTTGTTGAGATGTTTTTTTTACTTTCATTTTTTTCCTCGTTTTCTTTTTCATCTGCCACACCCACTAAACATTTTTCCCTCCACGGTTTGTAATAAGAATAAAATCTTCTTTCTTTATTTTCCTTGTCTTCTTTTTTATAATCTACTTTATAATCAAAATAAGCAGTAGCTCCATTATGGGCACTTTCAGTGCACTTTTTTTCTCCTGGTTTTAGTTCTGTTGTTTCAATAATTTGAGGCTCTTGAGGGTGCGTAATTCCGTGAACAACCGGCTCGTTTATCTCTACAGTTCTACCATCATCCTTTCCCCATATATCAAAATATAAATCATAGCCCTCTATTCTTGTTTGTATTAGAATATGGTGCTGTGTATCATTGATAAATTTAAGATCAGGGTGTGGTTTGTAAATAGTAGCGTCTATTCCCACCGGAGGCTCATAGTAGGATACTCTGTAGGAATGATTTTGCCTTTCAGATATGGTTAATCCGGAATTAAGAGCGGATCGAAACATAGTTGTTCCTATTTGACATAGGCCTCCGCCGTATTCAGGAATTGTTTTGTTACCCTTAATAACCAATTCAGGCAAATACCCGCTTTTTTTATTAATTTCTCCTAGTGCTTGGTTTAAAGAAAATTTTTCTCCTGGCTTAACAAGAATGCCCTGTATGGAATTTGCACCTATTTTAATATTGTGAATTCTGTTGTCCGGAGAGCCATAAAAATTAGAATGACCGGAGCCGATAATTTCATTTATTCCAATGTTGTTAATTTTATTAGTGGTATACTCAGTTTTTATAACATTTACTTCCAAGCTTATTTCTTTTTTGTCTTCTCCTTCCATGGCGGCTACGATTTTATCAGCGGTTTTTTCTATATTTACTTTTTTTCCTGGTTTGCTATCTCTAAATTCGGAAACTTTCCCATTTTCCATGCGAAATTTGGCATCTATGGGTTCTTCATCTATTTTTGGAGCTATGTTATCTTTTAAATGATTTTTTATTTTTTCTTTACTGGCAACTACCTTAACTTCTCCTTTATTTTTCCTAAGGGCTAACCATTGAGCTAATTGTTTTCTCCCAATATTCCATTCTTGTTGGCTATAATCGTTTTTGTTATTTTTGGTTTTAGGAGTGGTAGTGCTGTCTTTGTTGGTATATTGCAGCCGTAAAGGAGATTTTTTAAGAATATTTTTTGCTTTTTCTTCAATGTTTTGGCAATTTTTTTTATATATTTCAGGTTTTTGCTTGTAAATAGATAGTCTTATGGGAGATTCAGTATCCAATTTTTCAAGTCTTTGTCCAAGTTCCCCTAAAGCATGATCATAATCAATGGTTTCTCCGGCTTTTCCCGGGATAATGCTAATATTTATATTTTTATTTTCGTTTTGTGGAAGTGTAACTTGTAATTTAGCATTGGTTGCCGGATTCTCGTATTGTTTAAAATTGTCTTGTAATATTTTTTTTGTTTCTTCTTTTTTTATTTCGTATTTAATATTTATATTTTTATCTTTTATATAGGTGATAAGCTTGTCCTTTAAATTCTCCCAAAATCCATTTTCTCTGCCTACTTGATAAGCCTTGTTTATTGTTTGTTTAACATCAAATAAATACACAGGATAGGCTGAGTCAGGACTGAAAGATGATACTGTTGGGGTTAGGGACATATGAGTGTCTTTATAAGAAAAATTTATTCCTTCCTGACTTACCTTATTTATTTTATTCATTATTATTTTACCGGCTACATCCTTATTTGTTCCGCTGACATCAATATTTAATATTTGCACTCCAGGATATATTTTATTTTTATATTTATTTTCATAATACAAAAAAACAGTGGATACCAATCCTACCAAGATAAAAAAAGTAGCCACACAATAAAGTAGCCACTTAAGAAATATTTTCCTTTTTTTCTCTTCTCTTTTAAACATAATTATTGGTCTCTTTCATCAATTTTCCATATTCAAAATGTCATTGATTATATTTTTAGCGATCAATTTATCTTCTTTAATATCCGAATCTTTATTAACGGTAAATATTAATTCATCCCCTATGTTAATTTGGAATGGAAGGGAGCTAAGAGGCCAAACAAAATTATCACCATTTTCGTTTTGAAGAATAACTTTATTTTCGCGCAAAGATTCTACTTTTAAAATGATTTTCATATCCTGTTGATAAGGTTTTAACTATTTTGGATTGGATTTATATTAATACTAATTGTTGCGCTTGTAAAGTTTTTATTTTACTTTTATAGGGATATTTTGTTCGTGTTTAATTTTTTGAAGAGCTATAGTTAAAATTCCGTTTTCCAAGGTAGCGTCTATATTTTTACTGTCAACCTCTACTGGCATAATAATTGAGCGGGAAAAAGATCCCCAATAACATTCTTGATATAAATAGTTTTCTTCTTTAACTTTCTTGTTCATCTCTCTTTTGCCTCTGATAGTTAGCATGTCATTATTAAGAGAGATATCCAAGTTTTCCGGTTTCACTCCAGCTATAGTGGATTTAATAATTATTTTTTTCTGGGTTTCGTATACGTCAATAGCTAATTGGCCCTCCTCGTTTATCAACGGTTCATCTGCATCTTCATATTCCTTGTTTATATTTTGTTTACCTTCACTCCAAGGAGAATTATTTTCATTTTGTTTCTGTGAAGTATTTTTATATTTATTTTTTTTAAATAGAGGCATGGATGTCTGGTGATTATT
>JAGXOH010000069.1:0-2711 GCA_023659985.1 Candidatus Falkowbacteria bacterium LH_S3
GTCAAAACTTAAAGCTAAAAACTAAAAGCTACAACTTAAATCTTAAAACTTTTTTTGATTTTCAGTCAATAAAATTCACCAAGGGTTGACCTTTGGACAAAGGTAGCCTGAAAAATAATACAAAAATAGGGATTTTAGATTTTATGCAGAAGAAAGTTTTTGATGACGATAAAAAGAAATGGGCATTTCAACCTTTTATGAGTAGCATATTTACAGAATACTATAAAAATGCTAAATTTTTATTTAAGGAAGATTATCAAAGTATTTTTAATTCCATTTTAAAAAAGTAATTCTTAACCTACCCATCACCCTTTCTATTTGTAAATTCCCGCCGAAAAAAATATGGGCGAAGCTAAAAAGCAGACGGGCAAAAATTCATTTTCCCCACACCCCTTTTTCTTTTTGCCCGCTTACTTATTCACTTTCTGATTTAGAGTTTTATTGCTTCTGATTTTTCTCTACAACACAGCAGCTTGGCAAAGTTACCTTCAGGCAATTTGGGCGAAGCCGCTAAGCGGTTGTTATGCGACGTCGCGGAGCGACGTCCTTCGCCAAGCTGCTGCATTATGCGGACAGAACGGAGCGATGTCCGCATTCCGCATAACGTATCGGATTATGAGAAGTTTGCGATAGCAAATTTGGATGGAACGACTGAAGGGGGTGGAATCTCATAATCCTTGTTATCGGAGTCTCGGCAAAGCCGAGACCGAGCCACGAAGTAACGAAGAGTTGCGTGGCTTTTGTTTTTTTGCAGTTAAATACCTCTACAGTCACAATCCATATACTTTCCTGACTTATCAATATAAATATTTTGTAATTCTCTTTCGTATACAGAGGCACTACAAGTAGGATTTACAATTTTGGATATTGGCTCTAACAAATAACCTCCTCGTTCCAATGTGCTCATATCATATTTTTCTTTAAATTCTTGGAGTGAGAAATCAGAGGATAACTTCTCAATAGAATAGGTACAGTTTCCTTTTTCTGCATACTCTTTAATATTGGTCTCTGAAGTAGAAATACAGGAACAAAAAAGTCGAGTCGGATATATTTCCCTTTCCTGCTGATTATTAAGCAATAAATAACCGGTTATACCGACTATGCCGACTACCACCAAAATAGCAATAACAATCTTCTTTTTTGTGTTTTTCATAATTTAATAAAGGTCTTTGTTGGCTTAGCTACTGCCAACAAAATATCTAAGTTAATCAATTTTCAAATATATTAATTATAAAATACATAAATCAACCTTTGAATTAAATATAACATAAAATAATTTATTGTTAATTTGTATTATACTAAACTGACCAAATTATTAATTTATGACTAAATTTATTTATATCTTCTAATTAAATTTTATTTCAATCAATCAAAAATAGTGTCAATTCTGATTTTTTATGTTTGCAATTAACTCAACCTGTTGAGTTAATTGAAAAAAATGAGGGAGTTTTCAACTTCTTGATAATACCAGTTCTATTTAACACTTAAAACTTATTCTTTCAAACATCTGTTATACACACAGCTAAATCATCAATATGAGCTGAAGGAACATTCATTCAGAAATACCAGAAATATCTAAAATTTCTACACCCTCATTATAGCTTGCCACATAGGCATATTTACCAGAAACGTAGACGGAAGAGGAATTTTCAAGTGCAGTATCAGCATTATCAGTAATTGCTCCTACATGGCTAGGATTACTAGGATCAGAAATATCTAAAACTTCTAGGCCACTGCCATAATGACTTGCCACATAGGCATATTTACCAGAAACATAGATAGAAAAAGGATGATTAAGGACAGTGTCAACAGTCTCAAAAATTGCTCCTGTATGAGTTGGGTTACTCGGATTAGAAATATCTAAAACTTCTACGCCACTGTCTTCATAGCTTGCCACATAGGCATATTTACCAGAAACATAGATAGAACAGGCACCATCAAGAGCAGTATCAGCATTATCAAAGATTGCTGCTACATGAGTAGGATTACTGGGGTCAGAAATATCTAAAACTTCTACGCCACTGTCTTCATCACTTGTCACATAGGCATATTTACCAGAAACGTAGACGGAAGAGGAATTTTCAAGAGCAGTATCAGCATTATCAAAGATTGCTGCTACATGGGTAGGTTTACTAGGGTTAGAGATATCTAAGATTTCTACGCCATTGTCAAAGCCACTTGCCACATAGGCATATTTACCAGAAACATAGATGGAAAGAGGATAATCAAGGGCAGTCTCATCATTATCAAAGATTGCTCCAATGTGGGCAGGACTACTAGGGTCAGAAATATCTAAAATTTCTACACCACCATTATCATCATAGCTTGCCACATAGGCATATTTACCAGAAACATAGATGGAACGGGCATCATTAAGGACAGTCTCATCATTATCAGTAATTGCTCCTACATGAGTAGGTTTACTAGGGTCAGAAATATCTAAAATTTCTACGCCATTAAAACTTGTCACATAGGCATATTTACCAGAAACATAGATGAAATTAGCACCACCAAGTGCAGTCTCATCATTATCAAAGATTGCTCCAATGTGGGTAGGATTGGCTGATACATTTTCTAAATCCTTTTTTTCATTAGTAGAGGTTTCTTTGCCCTCTTCCTGCTGATTACTAAGCAATAAATAACCGGTTATACCGACTATACCGACTATGCCGACTACCACCAAAATAGCAATAACAATCTTCTTTTTTGTG
>JAGXOH010000069.1:2811-2972 GCA_023659985.1 Candidatus Falkowbacteria bacterium LH_S3
AAGAGCAGTATCAGCATTATCAAAGATTGCTGCTACATGGGTAGGTTTACTAGGGGGAAGCATATCTAATGTATAAAAGACATTGTCAAAATCACTTGCCACATAAGCATATTTACCAGAAACATAGATGGATTGGGCACCCTTTAGGGCAGTATCAGCAT
>JAGXOH010000006.1 GCA_023659985.1 Candidatus Falkowbacteria bacterium LH_S3
TCTTTAAATAACATTAATTATCCCCAAAGTGTAACCTTGACCCTGCAACAGTACATGATTTTAAATACTCCTTAACTTGTGTTATAATAATATTAAATTTTCTATTATTTCTAAATTTAAATTTTATGAATTTTCAAAAATATTTCAAAAAAGCGGTTGATAAAAAAGCGTCTGATATCCATTTAGTGGGTGACAGCTTCCCAGTACTTAGAATTGATGGTAGATTAGTGAAAATAGATGAAGAGAGACTGGACCCCAAAGAATTGGAAGAGGTTATATATAAAGAAATGTTTGACATTCAAAAAAAACCTGACAAAGCAAAGGAGTTGCAACAACAATTTGAAGATAATAAAGAGCTAGATCTTTCTTATAAGTCAGCTGAACGATATTTCAGAATTAATCTTCACAGACAACAAGGAAAAATCGGACTGGCAGCTCGTTTGATCCCGGAAAGCATTCCTGGACCGAAAGAAATCGGTCTTGATGAAACCCTTTATAACTTAACTCATCTAAACGATGGGCTTATCTTGGTAGTAGGACAATCCGGTTCTGGTAAATCAACTACTTTAGCCTCTATGCTGGATATCATAAATAAAGAAAGAAGAGCTCATATTATAACAATTGAAGACCCAATCGAGTATCGCATTCAAGAAAAACAAAGCACTATTGAACAAAGAGAAATCGGGTTTGACACTAATAGTTTCTCCTCCGCCCTAAAATATTCTTTACGCCAAGACCCTAATGTTATCATGGTTGGTGAAATGAGGGATATTGAAACCTTTGCCTCTGCCTTAACAGCTGCTGAAACCGGGCATTTGGTTATATCCACTCTTCACACTTCCACTGCAGTGGAAACCATTACCAGGATAGTGGATATATTCTCGGCTGACAAGGAAAATCAAGTTATCAGCCAACTATCATCAACCCTGAGAGCGGTTATTTCCCAGCAATTATTATCCAAAATCGGCGGGGGGCGAATAGCGTCCAGAGAAATAATGATAAACAACAATGCTGTTAGTAATCTTATTAAAAGCAAAAAATTTAAACAAATCTATACCAGTATCCAAACAGGCAAGAAAGAGGGGATGATAACCATGAATAAAGCGATTGACAATTTATTAAATAATGGGGACATTAGTGAAGAAGTAGCGAATAGAAGAAAAAGAAACGTAGATACTAAAGCCACATATTACTAATAACAGATAGATATTATGACTCCAGAAAAATGGGAACAAACAGTAGGCCAGATCAAAGATGATTTGGAAGTAACAAAACACACCAAAGAACATATGGAAGAAGGAGGAGGGATTAATATTGAAATAATTGAATTCAAAGGTCCCTTGGGAGATATGAAATTGGAATTTATTGTTAAGCCAAAAGTCATTGATAAAAAAACTAACTACTCCCAAAGAATAGGTTCTGAAACTAATGTTAAATATATATACAGCGAAACTGAAAAAAGTTATCAGCTTTTAGCTTATAAATGGAATGAAGATGATCAAGATTGGATAGAAATAGATGCCTCTTCCTTTTTTAATTAAGGATAATGTCCTTAAAATTTATGCGCTACCGCAAGGTCCTTATTTTACTTACTCCGTTATTCATACTTGGTTTATACGAACTTTTCTATTTAAAGCCGGAATTGATCTATATCTGGCTTTTATTAAGCAATTTAGCATTACTTTTTACCATTAGATCTTTTTCCAAATTTTGGAATGTTTCCAATTGGTGGGATTATTGCATTCTGCCTGTTTTTTTTATCAGCAGTTTGGCTATCTATGTTTCCTTATTGATAAGTAAAACAACAATTCAATTTCTATTTTTTATTAACTTTGTATTTATTTTTTATTACTTAAAGAATACTTATTTTTACTTTGCTCAAAAAGAAAAAGGCAAGACTCTTATGCAAAATTTTTCCGCTCTAGGCAGTTTTTTAGTGATCTTTTTTGTTTCCGCTTCTATTTTTGGATTGCACTTATTTTTAAATGTTTCATTATGGCTTTCAATTTTTATATACACCGTTATCATATTAATGCTTGTTTATAGCGTTTTTATAACTAATCAAATTAAAATAAGGCAGAATATATATTTTATTTTTTTGATTACCCTAATAATGGCGGAAATATTTTATGTTATTTCTTTTTTACCCTTTAGCTACAAGATCCTTGGTTTAACCGTCGCTATCTGTTATTATATATCAATAGGGATATTAAAATTTCATCTCAAAAACAGTTTAACTCAAAAAGCGGTAAAACTATATTTAACAGCCGGCATCGCGAGTATATTGATACTTTTTTTAAGCGCGCAATGGTTATAAAGCTGATTGAAAAACAAAAAATATGAACAAAAAAAACAATAATATTTTAATAGTAACAATAATAGCTATAGTTGCTGGCTTAATCGCCGGTGTTGCCGGAGAAATATTGACTCGTAATTATATATTTAAAAATGTATATGATATTCCTTTCTCCAATGAATGGAATTTGTCTACAGAAGGGATAAATCAAGGTAATCTAGTAATAGAAGGGGCAAAAAAAATAGTAGTTGAACAAAATGAAAGGCTGAATCAGGCAATCGCATCCTCCAAAGAAAGCATTGTGGGAATTTTTGAAAAAAAAGAAGAAGGCTCCGAAGATGAGCCAGATGCCGCAACAACTACTTTAGATAAAATAAAGAGGGGAAATTTTTATAATCTAACACAAGAGTTTGGACAAGGCCTAATAATGACTAGTGATGGATGGATATTGACCAACGCTTTTTCAGGAGCAGAAATTAATCCGGACCGATATGTAATAATAACAAAAGACCGGAAGATAAAAGAAATAGACCGAATTATTCCTGCTGTGGAGAGTGGCTACAGCTTTGTTTATGTAAAAGATGCCCAAGAACTGCCAGTCAAAAATTTAGCCACTGAAAATGATATTCAAGAAGGAGAGGTTGTCTTGATGTCAAATTGGTCAGAAAATAGTTTGATAACTCGTATTATTGATAACGAAAAACAAAATCTTATAAAAAACAGTGATAAAAAAGATTGGTCTTTAAATCTTTTAAATAATGTGTCTGATTATTTCCAGCCGGCATTTATTTTTGATTTAAATAAAAACATTGTTGGAATTCTTAATGGCAAAGGCAGATCTTTTTCTATTACCAAGTTTAAAAATCAACTACTTAGCCTTTTGCAATCAAAAGAAATAAAAACCCCAATATTAGGAATTAATTATATAAATTTATCAGATGTAGCCGTTCCAAAAGAAAATGAAAATGGAGCCTTGATATATCCGAACAAAAACGGAGTGGCGGTCGTGGACGGCAGTCCGGCAGATAAAGCTGATTTAAAGCAAGGGGATGTAATCATTTCCGTAAACAACCAAAAAATAAATAAAAATACGGATTTATCTTCCATAGTTCAATATTCTCTTCCGGGTGATATATTGAGCCTTGTTTATGAAAGTAAAGGCAAACAATATTCAATCAATATACAACTGGAAGATTAAAAAAGATTATATTAAATATGCTAAAAATAAAAACCATTGATAAATGCAAAAACCTAGGCGAGAAAACAGTGTTTTTAAGAGTGGACTTTAATGTTCCCATAAAAAAAGGCAGAATAAGAAATGAAAAAAAAATACATGACGAACTGCCAACTATTGAATATTTAATCCGCAATAATTGTAAGATTATATTAGGCACCCACTTGGGAAGACCACAAGGTAGGAAAGTGATGCAATACACCACCAAGGCTTTAGCGCGGAAATTAAATGAATTCACTGGAGCTGATCAAAGAAAAAACAAAGTCCCCTTTACTCAAAAAATGGGTAGAATAAGATTTATTGAACAATGTTCAGGCAAGGAAGTCAAACAGGCAACTTCAAAATTAGAAGCCGGACAAATTCTTTTTTTAGAAAATTTGCGATTTGACAAAAGAGAGGAAGCAAATGATAAAAAACTGGCTAAAGAGTGGTCTGAATTAGCCGATATTTATATAAATAATGCTTTTTCAGTTTCACATAGAAAACACGCATCAATGCATGCTATTAAAAAATTTTTACCCGCCTATGCCGGATTGCTTTTAGAAAAAGAACTAAAAAATTTGGAAAAAATACGAAAACCTAAGGAAAAATTAGTTCTTGTCTTGGGTGGAGCTAAAATAAAAACCAAGCTCCCTATAATTAATAATCTATACAAAAAATCTTCTAAAATATTAATAGGAGGCGCTTTAGCTAATAATTTTTTTGTCGCCAACGGCTTAGAGACAGGTAAATCTTTATTAGACAAGGATAGAGTTTCAGTAACCAAGGGTTTAATTCGTAAAATTCCTAAAAATAAACTAGTCTTGCCGGTAGACGTTGTAACCGCAGACAAAAAAACAGTTAAAGCTAAAGCTAAGATAAAAAATATCCACAATATCAGGAAAAATGAATATATATTAGATATTGGCCCGGAAACTTTAAGGATTTTCTCAAAACATATAAAAAAAAGCTCTATCTTGGTTTGGAACGGTCCTATGGGATTATTTGAAAATGATAAATTTAAACACGGAAGCTTAGGTATAGGAAGGCTTATCGCTTCTAGATCAAAAAATAAATCCTTTGGCCTAGTAGGAGGCGGAGAGACAGTTCAAGCTTTAGCAATGACTGAAATGTTGGAATATGTTGATTGGGTGTCAACTGGAGGAGGAGCTATGCTTTCTTATTTAGGAGACGGAAAAATGCCAGGATTAGAAGATATTATGTATTAAATTTATTTTTAACATACTTATATGGCAGAAATTAAAACAATAAAAGCAAGGGAGATCTTGGATTCACGGGGCAATCCCACAATCCAAACCGAAGTAACCTTAACTAATAAAATAACAGCTAAAGCCAGTGTTCCTTCCGGTTCTTCCACTGGCATACACGAAGCTTGCGAATTAAGAGATGAAGATGATGATAGATATCAAGGGAAAGGCGTGCTTACAGCTGTTAAGAATGTAAACGAAATCATACAACCAAAATTAAAGGGTTGGGAAGTTAGTAAGCAAGAAAAGATTGATAAAGAACTGATAAAATTAGATGGTACAGAATCTAAATATAAACTTGGAGCCAACGCCACCCTTTCTGTCTCTTTAGCTTGCGCTCGCGCCGGGGCAGTTGCTGCCAAAAAAGAGCTTTTTCAATACTTAACCCAGCTATATAAGTATAAAAAATACAAATATTCACTGCCAACTCCGGTATTTAACGTGTTTAATGGAGGTAAGCATGCGGATACTAATCTGAATTTTCAAGAATTCTTATTGATCCCTACTGTTAACGTTTCAATAAAAGAAAAAATAAGAATGGGAGCGGAGATTTTTCATGAATTAGAATATGTATTAAAAAAAGCCGGATTTGACACTGATATAGGGGCTGAAGGAGGATATGCTCCTAATATTAGTTCCAGTGTTCAAGCAGTGGAATTGATACTGTCATCCGCAATAAATATGAGATACAAGCCTGGCAAAGATATCAAAATCGGTACTGATGTAGGCTCTTCAGAGCTTTATAATAAAAATACGGGGAAATATATTTTTAAACTTGATAATGCTTGTTTTACAA
Organism: Candidatus Falkowbacteria bacterium LH_S3; assembly: GCA_023659985.1. Classification (GTDB taxonomy): domain Bacteria; phylum Patescibacteriota; class Patescibacteriia; order Patescibacteriales; family JAGXOH01; genus JAGXOH01. The sequence continues at coordinate 5,574 of JAGXOH010000006.1, forward strand.
CTGATACCTTAGTGGGTCTTTACTATGAATGGTTTAGAAAATATCCTATGTTGTCTATAGAAGATGGCTTAGATCAAGATGATTGGCAAGGATGGAAACAATTAACCAAGGAACTGGGATCTGAATTATTAATAATAGGAGATGATTTGTTTACTACAAATGTTAATCGTTTGCGCAAAGGACTTAAAGAAAAAGCAGCCAATTCTATCTTGATCAAACCCAATCAAGTGGGAACTCTTACAGAAACGATAGAATGCATTAAATTGGCTCAAAAACATAACTACACCATAATGATCTCCCATAGAAGCGGAGAAACTTGTGATGATTTTATAGCCGACTTGGCAGTATCTTGTCGTGCTGAATACATCAAAGCCGGCTCTTTAAGTAGAGGAGAAAGATTGGCTAAATATAATAGATTAATGAAAATAGAAGATATTCTTTTTGATAAAATGTCATAGCAATATGATAATGTCATACAATAAAATCCTAATGACAAAGCTCAAATGTCAAATGAATGTCAAATGTCAAAGTTCAAATGTCAAATTAAATGTCAAAACTTAAAACTAAAAGCTAAAAGTCAAAAAATCCAAATGTCAAAGCTCAAATGTCAAATTAAATGTCAAAACTTAAAGCTAAAAGCTAAAAACTACAACTTAAAACTCAAAACTTAAAATTTTTTACTTCTTACTTCTTACTTCTTAACGATGCTTTAATTCAGTTTTGAATTTTGAATTTTGGTTTTGAGTTTCAACTATATTTCATTTGTCATTTGGATTTTGGATTTCAAAGCTTAAATGTCAAATGTTGTAACCTTGCAGATTATAAATTAATGGTAATCAGAGAATAAATCCAAAAATTAATTAAAATTTATCGGTATGAAATTTTTAAATTGCCTTGACATATTCTTCTTGATAAATAACAAAAACAAAAATTAAATTATTTATACATTATTTATTTTTAAAAAATATGAAACTTCAATCTCAAAATAATATTTTACCTTTATTAGTGGTTATCTTAGACGGATGGGGACTGTCATCCTTAAAAAAGGGGGACGCCACTACATTTGCTTCTACTCCAACAATGAATAAACTAATGAAAAATTATCCGTTTACCAGCTTAAATGCTCATGGCAAATATGTCGGATTGGCCATGAATCCGCCTCAGGTAGGCAATAGCGAGGCTGGACATATGAATATAGGAGCCGGCAGGGTGGTGGAGCAAGAATCAGTTAGAATTAATCATAGCATAAAAAACGGAACTTTTTATAAAAACGCCGCTTTTACAGAAGCAATTAGACATTTGAAGAAAAACAAATCAAATCTTCATATAATGGGTATAGTTTCCAGAAAAATGAGCCCTCACAGCAATAACGATCATTTATATGCTTTATTAAAATTAGCCAGACAAAACCAAGTTAAAAATATTTATTTACACCTTTTCACAGATGGACGCGATTCTCCCAAATTTGACGGAATAAAAATTATAGAAAAGATAAAATCTCAGCTTAAAGACAATGAAAAAATAACCACAATAATGGGTAGATTTTATGCCATGGACAGAAAAAAGAAGTGGGACAGGACCAGAAAAGCTTATGAAGCACTGGTTAACGGAAAAGGTAATCTGGCTAAAAACACCCAGGTCGCAATTAGCTCCAGCTATAATAAAGGAAATTCAGATGAATATATAAAACCGATCATTATAAGCAAAGACAGAATAAAAGAGCAGGGAAGAATAAAAGACAACGATTCTATAATCTTTTTTAACTTACGGTCTGACAGGGCAAGACAATTGGCTAAAATATTCGTGCAAAAAAAATTTAAAAAATCTAATCCTGGTGCTTATAAAAGAAAAAGCGTTTTAAAAAACATAAAGTTTATAGCTATGACTGACTTTGGACCTGATCTTGATTCCATATTAACCGCTTACCCCGGTGTTGACCTTAAAGGTACTCTACCCATAGCTTTAAAAAGCCTGTCTCAAATTTATATGGCTGAATCTGAAAAATACGCCCATGTCACTTATTTTTTAAATGGAGGTTATAGTCACAAAATAAACGGAGAAGATTATTACGGGCCAAATTCTCCTAATGTAGCATCTTATGATCAAACACCTTTAATGAAAAGCGAACATTTAACTGATAAAATACTGGACAACTTAAAAAAAGATAAGTATGATTTTACTTTTGTAAATTTTGCCGCTCCTGACATGATAGGGCACACCGGAAACCTAAAAGCCGGCATTAAATGTTGCGAGAAATTAGACGCTTTATTAGAACAATTAATAAAAAACTATTTAGGGAAAAATGGAACAATTATAGTAACCGCTGATCATGGCAATATTGAACAAATGATTAATCCTAAAACAGGAGAAATAGAAACCAGACATAGTAGCAATCAAGTGCCGTTTATTTTGGTTAACAAAAAAATGAAAAAAATAAAACTCAAAAAAAATGGCAAGCTTTCAAGTATTGCTCCTACTATTATTGAAATATTAGGACTGGAAAAGCCTCAAAAAATGACCGGAGCAAGCTTGATAAAAAAATAAAAGCATAAAATATATATGCCAGAGAAAAAATTGGGGCCAGTGGTAATGATTCTTTTAGATGGCTGGGGGATAGCTTTAAGTAATGAAGCCAACGCTATAACCAAAGCACGCACACCTGTTTTTGATAACCTTATCACCACTTATCCGACAACCGTCTTAAAAACACATGGAATGGAAATAGGAGATTACTTTAATGAAAAACCAGACATTAGATCCGGATATTTTTGTTTAGGCACAGGAAAAAGAGATGATAACATTTTATTCAGAATAAACAATGCCATAGACAACAATCATTTTTTTAAAAATAAAACTTTATTAAAAGCGGTTGATCATACAAAATATAACAACTCTAAATTGCACTTAATAGGCCTTGCTTCAGAGGCCAATATTCATTCTTCATTTAATCATTTGCAATCCTTAATAAAATTAGCTGCTAACAATAATATTGAAAATTTATACCTACACTTAATACTGGATGGGGTTGATTCTGCTCCAGATAGTGGAATTAAATTCATAGAAGAAGTAGAAAAATACATACATAAGTATCAGAAAGGAAAAATCGCCACTATAAGTGGAAGATTTTACGGTATGGATAGAGACAATCACTGGACTAGAACCTCTAAATTTTATAACGCCATTATCAGAGGAGAGGGGAGACAAACTCTATCTCAGCAAGAAGCTATCAAAGAAAGCTATAATAAACACATTTTTGACAAAGAATTATACCCCACAGTGATTGTAAACAGAGAAAAGCATCCATTGGCCACTATTAGAGAAAATGATAGTATAATTTTCTTTAATATTAGAGGGGATAGACTAAAACAAATAGCTAAAGCATTAACTCTTCCTCAATGGGACAAAGTCAACGATCATAAATATTTAAAAAATACTTATTTTGCCTCCCTTTCCTTAATAGACAACAACCTACCCATTGAAACAGCTTTCCATAGACAAGAGGAAAACAATTCCCTTAGCTCTATTTTGGGGGAAAATAAAATAAAACAATTAAAAATCTCTGGTTCAGAAAAATTCGGATTATTAACCTATTATTTAAATGGATGTCAACATAAACCATTTAATAATGAATCAAGGGAGATCTTTTCTGAAAACTTACAAAAAGAAGAAGAGATAAATAAACAAGCCATCTCTCGCCTTATAAACGCAATTAAAACTGAAAATTACGGTTTTATTTTAGCTAATTTTGTTAATCTAGACAGAGCTGCCACAAAATATGATATACAAGAAATAACAAAAATAATTGAAGCCTTGGACTCTTATTTAAAAAAGATAATAACCGAAATTAAAAATAAAAACGCCGTCTTGATCATATCTTCTCCTTTTGGCAAAGTAGAGGAATTATATGATTTACATACTGGCAATCCTTCTTTAGAAAACACTTATAACAACACCCCTTTAATTATAGCAGGCAATTCGTTTGAGGGTATTGCTATAACAGAAGAAGTATCAGCCAATGAGTTAAACTTGATATCTCCTGAATTTAGTTTAATAGATGTGGCTCCTACAATATTAAAAATTATGGGAATACCCATACCAAAAGAAATGCAGGGGAAATCCATTTTATAAAAACAATGCCAAGTAAAACATAATTAAACTAATTCCTAGTCCTAATATGCTTCCGGCCACTACTTGCGCCGTAGTATGTCCGATTCGTTCCAATAAGTGAGGATAATGTTCATCCAACATTTGATCACTTTTCAGCTCTTTTACTAAAATATTAATGGTCCTACCATGTTGTCCTAAATATCTTCTAATCCCCAAAGCATTTCTAATAACGATAATAGCCAATATAACGCTAACAGCAAATAAAGTGGAATTAAAACCGCTTTCAAGCCCGATTATAGTTGCCAAAGAAATAACCATAGCACTATGGCCGGAAGGCATGCCAGAATAAGCTAAAAGATTCTTAAAACTGAATTTTTGTTTGTTACTCCTAATAATGAATTTGATCAACTGGGCTATAATCCCTGAAATAATAGGGGTTAATAAAATTAAGGACATATATTTATTATTCTTTTCCTTCTCTTTTTTAAAAAATAGGAGAGATGTTTTTATATATCAAGATTCTCCACTTTTTTAGCATGAGTTTGAATAAATCTTTTTCTTGGCTCAACTTCGCCTCCCATAAGCATATCAAAAGTTTTATCCGCATAATCGGCGTTTTCAACTGTTACTTGATTTATAATTCTATGCTCAGTATTCATGGTAGTTTCCCATAGTTGTTCCGGATTCATTTCTCCTAAACCTTTGTATCTTTGCATTTTAATTTTACCTTTTCCTGAATCTTGGCTTTCAAGTTCACCTTCTTCCTTATTTTTAGCTTCTTTTTCGTCCATTCCGAAATCTTTAAGCACTTCTTTCTTTTCTTGGTCAGAATAAACATAGCGCGTAGCACTGCCTTTTTTTATTTGATATAAAGGAGGTTGCGCTATATAAAGGTAACCATTTTGAACCAAGGGGGTAAAATGTCTAAAAAATAAAGTTAAAAGCAAAGTTCTAATATGAGCACCGTCAACATCAGCATCAGTCATAATTATAATCCGATTATATCTTATTTTACTAACATCAAATTGGTCATCAATATTAGTACCTAAAGCAATAACTAAATTCTTTATTTCATTATTAGCCAACATTTTATCCAGTCTGGCTCTTTCCACATTTAATATTTTCCCGCGCAAAGGGAATATTGCTTGAAATTTTCTATCTCTTCCTTGTTTGGCAGAACCTCCGGCTGAATCACCCTCTACTATGTACAATTCAGCTTCTTCTGGCTTCCGAGTAGAGCAATCAGCCAATTTTCCAGGCAAATTAACTCCTTCCAAAGCCCCTTTTCTTAGAATATTAGCCCTAGCTGTGCGAGCGGCTAATCTAGCCTGAGCTGATAATATACATTTTTGAGCAATTGCCTCTGCTTCCTTAGGATGCTCCTCTAAAAACATGCTAAAAGCATCACCCAAAACCTGCTCCACATAATTTTTCATCTCTGTATTGCCTAATTTTGCCTTGGTTTGTCCTTCAAATTGAGGTTCTCGCAATTTAACACTAATAATAGCAGTTAAACCTTCTCTCACATCCTCTCCGCTTAAATTAGCGTCTTTTTCCTTTAATAAATTATTTTTTCTGCCATAGTTGTTAAGAGTTCTAGTAAGGGCTGTTCTAAAACCTGCAAGATGGGTACCTCCTTCCATGGTATAAATATTGTTGGCAAAAGGAAGGACATTTTCATTGAATTCATCGCTATATTGAAGTGCTATCTCCACCTTAGAGTCATTAATATCTTTGTCTACATAAAATAAAATTTCATTTTTTAATGTTTTGGATCGATTTAATGCTCTTATGTAAGATTTAATTCCTCCTTCAAAATAAAAAATATAATCTTTTTGTCTTCTTTCTGGTCTTCTGTCATGAATTTTTATTTTTATGTTTTTGGTTAAATATGCTTGCTGTCTAGCTCTATCCAACAATTTCTTCCAATCAAATTCAATTTCTTTAAATATTAAAATATCAGGCTTAAAAGTGATGACCGTACCAATTTGATTAGTGGATCCGGATTGGGAAAGTTTGCCCTGAGGAACTCCTCGTTTATATTCTTGAACCCATATTTTTCCTTTAAGATGAATTTCAGCTTTCAAATATTCTGATAAAGCATTAACTACAGAAACACCTACACCATGCAATCCACCGGAAACTTTATAAGTATCATTATCACCGAATTTACCTCCAGCGTGCAGTTTTGTTAAAACAGTTTCCAGGCCGGAAACTCCGGTAGCCTTATGTTTATCAATCGGAATGCCTCTGCCATTATCAGTAATTTTTACCATTCCATCTTCCATTAAAGTTACTGTTATTTCATCAGCATAACCAGCCATGGCCTCATCTATACCATTATCCATTACCTCCCAAGCAAGATGATGCAGTCCTGTGGTAGAAGTGGAACCAATATACATACTTGGTCTTTTTCTTACTGGTTCCAATCCCTCCAGTACAGTAATGGAAGTAGATCCATAACCAGACTTTACTTTTTTTTCCTTTTTTTTCTTGTTTCCTGTTTGTTCTGCCATATATAACAAAGAATAGCTTTTATCTTTAAATTTAACCTAATAAAAACTATTTAAAATTATTGTTTATTTTTTATATGCTAAACCGTAAAAGCAATAATAGCTTTTTTCATACTATTTTTACTATAATAAAGTTTAACATATTCTATTTGCTGAATCAAGCCGAAAAATGCTAAAATAAACAAAATGAGAATAAAATAATTATTCTCCAGGATAAATACTTTAACACTATTTATATGGGTCTATTTAGATCTAAAAACAGTAAAGGAAAAGACAAGGATAAAAAAGCTAGTTCAATCTCTAAAAAACAACTGGAACAATATAAGGACCCGACAATCGGTTTGACCTTGAAAAAATTGAAAATGGGCTTATGGGTGGAAGAGCACATACCTTTTTTTAAAAAAATAATAATATGTTTATTGATCTTCAGTTGTGTGGGGCTATGGATATATTCGATAATAGGATTCGGGTGGTATATTTTTAAAGGGATGGAGCAAGATGAACAAATGATAAACGAACTTACCAGAAAAAATCTTATCACCCATGAAGAATTAATTCAAAAAAACTCTAACAATTTGAATACAGGTTCGGTTAAAATAATGGACTATGCCTCAAATTATGACCTAAGTGTCAAAGTTAAAAGTGTAAGTGAACAATATCGAGCCAAATTTGATTATTGTTTCCTACAAGGAGACAAGGAAATAGATTGCGGTCATAGCTTTATTTTTCCTAAAAAAACCAAATATATTTTATCCTTAGCCAATGAGTTTGATGGTGCAGATAATATTCATTTTCAAATAACCGGACTAAAATGGAATAAAATAAATTATCGGGAAATAAGAAACTGGAAAAAATTTCTGGATAAACATTTAAACTTTGTTTTTAAAGATGTCCAATTCAATAGCAATCACCAAAATGAGCTTTCAGACAAAGAAAACCTTAACAATTTATCTTTTAATGTTGTAAATGACACTCCTTATAGCTACTGGGAAGCGCCTTTTAATATTTTTTTCTATAATACGAGTAATCTAATAGCTGTTAATAGATATGTGGTAAATAAATTTTACTCTGGCAAAGAAAGGAATGTAGAGCTGGTTTGGCACGGTTATGTTAACAGGATTACAAATATAGAAATAAAACCGGAGCTAAATATTATGGATAAAGACATTTACATAAAACCACAAGCAGCCAAAGAGGTAGATATGTTTTTACCTGAGCAATAAACCTTTGAAATGATTATTGTATGGCCAATAAAATTTTATTATATTTAAAAAACTTTGATTGGTTGCTGTTTTTTCCAGCTGTTTTATTGTCAGCTTTCGGGATAATAGAAATCTATAGTATTGCATTGGGGCAAGAAACAGTTGATTTGGTTAATTTTCACCAACAATTGTTGTTTGTAGGTTTGGGTATTGGAATTGTTTTTGTGTTATCCTTTTTGGATTATCGAATAATACGCGATTTTGGTAATTATTTATATTTATTAGGAATAATTTTATTGATTGTTGTTTTGTTTTTTGGTTCTACTATTAGAGGAACCACAGGCTGGTTTTCCATTGGAGGACTAGGAGTTCAACCGGTAGAATTTATTAAGATAATTTTAATAATCTTTTTAGCCAGATTTTTTTCTTTCAAACAATCAAGGATTAAACCTTTTAAATATTTGCTTGCTTCCGGGTCTGGCGCGTTTATTTTTATAATTCTTGTTTTCCTGCAACCTGATTTTGGATCCTCTATTATTTTATTTGCCCTATGGTTTTTTATGTTAGCGATCGCCGGCTTTAAGAGAAAATATTTTTTTATTATAGGCCTTGTGGCTTTAGTGCTCTTTGCAGGATTATGGACGCTATCTTTTAAGGATTACCAGAAACAAAGAGTCTTAACATTTTTAAACACCTCTTCTGAGCCACTAGATCAAGGATATAATGTATCCCAAGCTATAATCGCAGTAGGGGCAGGAGGCTTGACCGGACGAGGAATCGGTTTTGGTTCCCAGTCACAGTTAAAATTTCTCCCAGAAGCACACAATGATTTTATCTTTGCCGTTATAGCTGAAGAATTGGGTTTTTTGGGTGTTTTTTTGGTAATAGGGTTCTTCTTTATATTTTTTTACAGATGCATTTCCAGAGTTAAAAATATAAATAACGATTTTGGAATTTATTTTATATTAGGAGCCACGGGCTTGATTTTTATTGAAATGTTTATTAACATTGGTATGAATATAGGTTTATTGCCGGTAGTGGGTATTTCCCTTCCGTATGTAAGTTATGGCGGAAGCGGAATTATTTCCAAATATATACTACTTGGGATAGTCCAAAATATTATTATTAAATCCAAGCTAAACTATTAATAACTTATAATCTCACAAGCTTAGTAATAATTTAAGTAGCGAGATTATAAAATAGGACATAACATTATGACCAATCCAGAGCTTAGTTTAAATGCAAAAACAAGAATAAAAGAAGACAGCACGCCAAAAAAATTAAGAAGAGAAGGCTATGTTCCTGCTGTCTTATATGGACACAAAATTACAACCCAAAACTTAAAAATCCCGGTTCAAAAAATGGAAAAAATTTATAATGAAGCCGGAGAGTCTCAATTGCTGAACCTATCTATTGACGGTAAACAACCAGTTAAAATACTTATTAAAGATATTCAAACCGATCTTATAAAAGATAAATTTTTACATGCCGACTTTTATCAAGTAAAGATGGGAGAAGAAATAACCACTGAAATTCCTTTGTCATTTATTGGACAATCCAAGGCAATAAAAGAATTAGGCGGATTTTTAATAAAAAACATGGAATCAATAGAAGTTTCTTGTTTACCCAGTAATCTGCCTAGTGAAATTGAGGTGGATATTTCTCAACTGCAAGATTTTTCCGATCAGATCAAATTAAACGATCTAAAACTACCAAAAGATGTAGAGCTGACAAGCGAAACAACAGATGATGTAGTGGCGATTATTGAAGAACCCAGAGGAGAAAAGGAGGAAGAGGAAAGCAAGGAAGAAACCGACGAAACTGAAGAAAAAGAAGATGAAAAAAATCAGAATAATTACTAAGTTAAAAATGACCAAAAATAATAGCCTAAAGCATAAGCTGATTTTAAGCCTAACAAATAAGAAGATATTAAAACGAATATTTTTCTATTTTTTAATATTATTTTTTTTACTTATACTTTCACGGCTTTTCTTTATTTATTTAGATACCAAGAATGAAAAAAGTAAAACTCAAGCCCATAAAAACATAGAAACCCCTTTAAAAAAATTAGACACAATACGGCAAGACTGTATAAAAAATCCATTAACAAACCTTGATATAAAACAAAAAAACACGCCTTTTACTATTATTGCGGTTGTTATAGACAACCATGAATTGGCTCGCCCCCAATATGGTCTGGCTCAAGCCGGCTTGGTATATGAAACAGAGGTGGAAGGCGGTATTACCAGATACTTAGCTTTTTTCACCTCTTATGATGATGTAGAAAAAATCGGTCCCATAAGAAGCGCGCGGCACTATTTTCTTGACTGGTCCCAAGGATTTTCATCCCTTTTTGTTCATTGCGGAGGTAGCCCCCAAGCATTGGCTGAACTTGCCGGATCTCCTATTAACAACCTTAACGAATTTTATAAAAATGAATATTTTCAGAGAGAACAAGAATTACCTCAACCTCATAACATCTTTACTTCCATATCCAAAATTAATAAATATTTAGAAGAAAACGATTTCCTATCTTCAAATATTAAAACATACAGGCAAAGATTTTATAATAAAAATACTCCTGAGAGAAAAAACAAGCAAAGCCAAATCGTCAACATAATGTATAAATCAGGATATAAAGTCAGGTGGGAATATAATAAACAAAAAAACCTTTATATCAGGTATCTTGACGGAGAGAAACATATAACCGGCAAGGAAAACACTGTTACCTCCAAAAATTTGATCATTCAATATATTCCTGCCACTGTTAAAGATGAACAATTAAGATTGGAAAGGCAAACATTAGGAGAAGGGAAGGCTATTATTTGTCAAAACGGTTACTGTCAAAACGGTTATTGGAAAAAGCGCTCCAAAAACCAGGCTACTCAATATTTTTCAAAAACAGCCACTGGAGAATATACAGACATAAAGCTAATCCCCGGAACTACCTGGATTGAAATTGTAAAACCGAAATCAAAAATAATTTATTAATTTTGATAAAATAAAATATGGAAAATAAAAGAAGAGTGGTAATTGAAATTTTTTTTGTCGTTGTTCTTATCGTGCTTTTTTCTTGCTTTATGTTTTTTAATCTTTATAAAATAAAAAGCTCTGTTAGAAACAACATTCGCAAGGGAAACGTGGCTGATATACAAAAAGCTTTGCTTTTCTATCATAATCAAACCAACAATTATCCAATATCTAAAGGTGAATGCATAGATGAAAACAGCTCTGTTTCCCAAAGGCTTGAAAGTATAGAAATTATAAATAAAATTTCTTATGACCCGATTTATCCTTCGAATAAACCTGTGGTCCTGAATAATCAAAACATTCCTAAATCAACAGCGAACAGTTTTTGTTTTTGGTATATTTCAGACGGAGACACTTATAATATCTATTACTACTTAGAACCGTCATCCGTGAACGAACAAGGAGGCGTGGCAAAAAATAGTGAAAATTCAATAAATTCAATAAGAAGATAAAAATGCTTAAATTAAAAACGAACAATAGCAATTTTAGTTTTCCCCCTAATATCTTTTTTAAAGTCAAGCAGACACCCAGGAAACTCACTATTAATGATCCCTGTAACACGGTTTTTTTGACCAGGATCAATCTCTAAAAACAGCGCAAGGGAAAGGTTAGTCCTTGTTTTAAATAATTTCAATTGGTGAATAAAATCCTTATAAAGATCCAAACCATATTCTCCTCCTAAAAGAGCAAAAGATGGCTCCTTCCAAATAGAAGGAGCTTTTTTATATTGTTCTTCTGTGAGATAGGGGAGATTTGCTGTAATAATTAAATTTTCATAACAAAGAAATTCTTTAATGTTAAAAAATATCGGCTCCATCAAATTTCCGTGCAAAAATTTTATACAATGGCTGACATTATGTTTGTTAGCGTTTTTATAAGAGATTTTAAGGGCTTTTTGACATATATCAACTGCAAAATATTCTTTAACAAGCGCATTAAATTTAAGGGCAGAAGTTACCACTAAACACCCACTACCAGTACCCATATCCAATAAGGCAGTATTTTTTGTAAAAACACTAGGGTTCCTCTTGTGCTCAGCAATACTGTCTATTATTAATTCAGTTTCCGGCCTGGGAATTAAAACCTCTTTATTTACATAAAAATCAAATCCGTAAAATTGTTTATAACCGATTATATAAGCCAAAGGGGTTCCTTGTTTTCTTTTTTTAATATCAGCAAAAAAAACATCGCGGTCTTGAACGGAAAGCTCTTTTTCTGGATGAACAAATAAATATTCTCTACTAGCACTTAAAACGCCAGATAATATAACTTCGGCATCTAAAGCATATTTGGGGATATCGGATCTTTTCAATTCTTCCTTTCCCTGTTTTAGGACCTGACTTAAAGTTGTTACTGACATAATATTATCCTTTTTTTGTAAGTTCTTTATTTTTCTCTTCCAGGACATTGATTATTTCTTCAATATTACCATTTAAAATATCTTCCAGATTATGCCAAGTAACTTGAATTCGATGATCAGTTAATCTATCTTGAGGAAAATTGTATGTTCTTATTTTTTCACTCCTATCTCCAGAACCAACTTGATTTTTTCTTTGGCTTCTTTCTTTGTTTTTCTCCTCTTCCTCCTGTTTAGCATATAACCTGGATCGTAAAATCTGCAAAGCTATCTCTTTATTTTGTTGCTGGGATTTTTCATCTTGACATTGAGCAACAACGTCGGTGGGAATATGAGTGATTCTTACAGCTGAATTACTGGTATTAACACTTTGTCCTCCTGGACCAGAAGCGGAATAAGCATCTATTCTTAAATCTTGCTCGTTGATATTGATTTCCTTTTTTTCCATTTCAGGCAAAACCGCCACCGTAGCCGCAGAAGTATGAATACGCCCTTGTTTTTCAGTGTCAGGAACTCGCTGCACTCGATGTGTTCCGCCTTCATATTTTAAATATTTATAAGCATTTTTACCTTTCACAAAAAAAATTACTTCTTTAAATCCTCCGATGTCATTGGTATGAGAATTCATTATCTCAACTTTCCAATTCATTCTCTCAGCAAATTTGGAATACATTCTAAAAAGATCAGCTACAAAAAGAGTTGATTCATCTCCACCAGTACCTGCCCTGATCTCCAAAATGACATTTTTGGGATCATTAGGGTCTTTCGGAGTTAATTCTTCATCTATAATTTCTTTTAAATCTTGATGCCACTTTTCATCATTTTCCACTTCTGTTTTTGCTATTTGTTTAAAATCCTCATCTTCATCTGTTTCCAATATTTCCCGATTTTGCTTTATATTTTCTTCCAATTCTTCCAATTTTTTTATATTAGAAACTATCTCTGCCAAATTAGAGTGTTTTTGAGATATTTCGGCTAACTTATCCACATCAGAGGTTATTTCAGGGTCAGCCAATTGGCGCTCCAAATCTTTGAATTGTTGTTTTATGTATTTATACATATTTTAGACAAAAAACGGTTGCTTATTAATGATTTTTGCATATCCTGCAAAAAAGCAACCGTTTTTCTTAGCTATTGATTGTTTTCTTTTTCAACGTTTTTTTGTTGATCTTTCTTTCCCTTTTCAGCTCTTTTAACTTTCTTTCCCTTTTTGCCTTTGGCAATATTTTTTTGAGCATTAACTCTGGCTTCAAATTTTTCAACTCTCTTGGCTGTATCAACCAATTTTTGCTTGCCGGTATAAAAAGGATGACATTTTGAACATAATTCTACCTTCAAAGTCTTTTGAGTTGAACCTGTTTCAAAAGTATTGCCACAATTACAGACAACTTTTGTTTTAGTATGATACTGAGGATGGATTTCTTTTTTCATAACAATCTATACTTATTATTAATTTAATATAAATTTAACATAATTTTGTTCAAAAATCAACCCTATTTATCAAATCTTGCTTTTTCATTATAATAAACGATATGATAAAAATAAACAGTATAGCTAAAAACGCTTCTTATCTGACAATAGCCTTGGTATTGCAAAAAGTGATTTCCTTTGCTTATTTCACGCTTTTAGCCAGAAATTTAGGACCGGAAAACTTGGGGAAATACTATCTGGCTATTTCTTTTACCACCATATTCGCGGTTATTATAGATATAGGGTTAAATAATGTTTTAACCAGGGAAGTGGCTAGGGAAAGGCAGGAAACCGAAACTTATTTAGGCAATATTTTGACAGTTAAAATACCTTTAGCGCTTATTTCTCTTGTCGGAGTAACGGTGATAATTAATTTATTAGGCTATGATGCGCTTGTTAGGGATTTGGTTTATTTGTCAGCCATAGCCATGATCCTTGATTCTTTTACCACCACCTTTTTTGCCCTTGCCAGGGGATTTCATAATTTAAAATACGAAAGTATCGGAGCTGTAATATTCCAATTGGTGGTTATGACCCTGGGACTTTTTGCTTTATATTCCGGTATGAGCCTTCGCTGGATCATGCTTGCCATTGTGGCAGGTTCCACTTTTAAATTTTTTTACTCAATCGTCATAATAAGGAGTAAAATAGGAATTAAAATACGACCCTTATTTGATAAAAAATTAATTAAATCCATTTTAATCATTTCAGTTCCTTTTGGATTATATATTGTATTTAACCGAATATTTTTGCACTTAGACTCAGTTTTACTGTCTTTATTAGCAGGAGATAGATATGTTGGGCTTTATCAGATTCCGTTTAAAATAATTTTTGCTTTACAATTTCTACCCTTAGCCTTTGTGGCTTCTTTTTATCCTGCTATAAGCTTTTATTGGGTTAATGACAAAAAACAATTAGCTCAATCTTTTGAAAGAGCTATAATTTATCTAATAATAATCTCTTTACCTATAGCCGCAGGTATAGCCGCTATAGCTGATAAAGTTATACTTATTTTTAAATCTCATTTTAATGATGCTATATTGCCTCTGCAAATTATTATTTTTTCCTTAGTCTTTATCTTTGTAAACTTTCCTATTGGCTCCCTATTAAATGCTTGCGACAGACAAAAGCAAAACACCACCAATATGGGGATAATCTTGGTTGTTAGTGTTTTATTGAATTTAATATTAATCCCTAAATTTCAAGCAGTAGGTGCCAGTATCACGGTTTTGGTGGCTAACTCATTGATGACCGCTTTAGGATTTTATTGGGTATTTAAAACCATTACCTTTAATCACACTAAAGTGCTAACCACTTTCTTTAAAACTTTAATAGCTTCCTTTTTAATGGCTATAGCGGTTTTTTACTTAAAACAAACAATCAATATCTTTATTGTTGTAGCTGTAGGAGGAGTTGTCTATACCGCTTTATTATTTTTGTTTAAAACGGTAACAGTAAAAGATATTAAAAATATGTATATTTTATTCCTACATAAAACTTAAATCATATGGAAGACGAAAAACAGGGCAATATTTTAATGTTTAGCCTGGAATATCCGCCTTACAAAGGTGGAATTGCCAATTATTACGAAAACATAGTTTCTTATTGGCCTGAAAATAATATTTATGTTCTTGCCAACAAAAGCAAAAATGCCGCCTCCAAGGAAAATATCTACTACCAACCATTGATCTCCAATTTTATCTTTCCTAAATGGTTACCCGCTTTTTGGCATCTTTTTAAATTGGTTAAAAACAAAAAAATAAAGCATGTAATAGTTGGGCATGTTCTCCCATTAGGAACAGTTACATGGCTTTTAGCTAACATATTAGGATTTAATTATACCGTAATTCTACATGGAATGGATGCAACACAGGCTTTAGCAAAAAAAAGAAAAAAACGATTGACCAAAAAAATATTAAAACAATCCAAATGGATAATATGTGCCAACAGTTATACAAGCCAAATAATCAAAAAAGTCGCCTCTCCCCAAAATGACAGCAAAATCCATATTGTCAATCCAGGAGTAAAAAAGCCTTCTCAGTCAATCACTGATAACCAAGTGGAAAAAATGAAAAATAAATATAGATTAAATAACAAATTCGTCCTATTAAGCATCGGAAGATTAGTGGCAAGAAAAGGTTTTCAACAGGTCATAAAAGCCTTTCCTCAAATTTCAGGAAAAACTAATGATCTTATCTACGCCATAGCCGGAACTGGTTCTTTTGAGGAACAACTAAAAAAACAAGTAGAAGAGCTTAATCTTCCTATGCAAAATAAAATAATATTTTTAGGAGATATCACTGAAGAACAAAAATGGATATGGTTAAAAGTATGTGATGCTTTTATTATGCCTTCTATGAATTTAAATGGTGATTTTGAAGGATTTGGCATAGTTTATTTGGAGGCCAATATTATGGGAAAGCCGGTTATTGCAGGCCAAGAAGGCGGAGTGGCAGATTCAGTAAATCATAATATTAACGGACTAATAGTAGACCCTAGAAATTTAAATACCATAACACAAGCGGTGAAACAATTAACAGACAACCAAGAATTTAAAAAAAACTTAGGAAAGCAAGGGGAGAAGCGAGCCAGAGAAGACTTTGACCAGCAAAAACAAACATTAAAAATATATAATATAATTAAAAATAATCAAAAATGATTTCAGTTATTATCCCTGTTTACAACCAAGCCACCAATCTTTCTTGGTGTTTAAATGGCTTACTAAAACAAACCTACAAAAATTTAGAAATTATTGTTGTAAACGACGGCTCTACAGATAACAGTTTAGCAAAAGCTCAAGAATACAAACCCATTTTTAAAAAGCAGGAAATTCCTTATTCTGTTTTCTCTCAATCTAAGAAAGGAGCTCCATCAGCACGTAATCAAGGAAGAAAATACAGTCGGGGAAATTATTTATTATTTTGCGATGCTGACGCTTACCTTATGCCAGAAGCCTTGTCTGAAATGGCCAAAACCTTAGAAAAACATCTACAAGCAAGTTTTGTTTATTCCAATTTTAAATGGGGAAGAAAACTGTTTAAATTATTCCCTTTTGATAAAGACAGACTCAGGCAAATGCCTTATATCCATACCATATCATTGGTTAGGGCTAGAGACTTTCCCTCCCGAGGCTGGGATGAATATATTAAAAAGTTGCAAGATTGGGATCTGTGGCTTACCATGGTTGACCAAGGATTCAAGGGGGTATGGCTGGATAAAACATTATTTTATGTCAGAACCGGAGGAGTCTATAGCAGTTGGCTTCCCAGTATTGCATATAAATTACTCCCTTTTCTTCCTCAAGTTAAAAAATATAAAAAAGCGATGAGAATAGTTAAGGACAAGCATGGAATAAAAAATTAATATTAATTGTCAG
>JAGXOH010000070.1 GCA_023659985.1 Candidatus Falkowbacteria bacterium LH_S3
TCTTTCAATTATTTATTATGGTTAAGGAGAAATATAAAAAGGAAATAAAAAAAATTATTCAGAAACATTTGGGGAAAGATTTTGATATTTTTATTTATGGCTCAGCAGTTCAAAAACAAAAATACAATGATATAGATGTAGGAATTAGAGGTAGAAAGAAAAATCCTGAGAAAATGTATTTGGTTGAAGAAGATTTGGAAAATTCCACAATTCCCTATAAAGTGGATGTAGTTGATTTTGAAACAGTGGATAAAAAATTTAAGGATAAAGTCTTTAAAAATAAAATTATATGGATTACTTAGAAGAAAAATCAAAACAATTAGAGAGCGCGTTGGAAAGATGGCGTGAACCCCTAGATGCAGAGTTTTCAGATCTAAATCGTGATGCCACTATCCAGAGGTTTAAATTTAGTGTAGACCTTTTATGCAAAACACTTAAATTGTATTTAGAGGAGAAGGAAAAGATAAATTGCTATTCTCCCCGTTCCTGCTTTAGAGAGGCAAAAAATATCTTTAATTTAAGCGAAGAGGAGGTGGAGAAGTGTTTGCAAATGGTAGAAGATAAAAATTTGGCTTCTCATCTTTATTCTGAAAAGATGGCTGATAATTTGTATAAAAAACTGGAAAATTATTGGGGAATAAGTGAGAGAGTCTTTAAAGCAATTAGATCCCAAATTTGAACAAATCCAGAAGTTGGGACATTTCTGAGAAATGTCCCAATTAAAACTATCAAATGTCTGTATCTAAAACGGTCCGTGCCAAATCATTGAACTATCTGACTGAAATAAGATTTAAGGTAACTTTGAAAATCTGACCGAAATAGTTCTCTTCAATTCTGCAGAATTCAGACTTACACTTCCCGGCGGTGTAAGTAATTCCCACGCTTCCCGGCGGCGTAGATTTTAGTTTACTTAATATGTTTAGATGGGAAACACCCAATGAAGTGTTAAAATCTTATCAACAAAAAGCGCCAAGAGTCCTTAATTAAAACAAATATGTAATTTAATGTCTCTAAATAGAAATAAAAAAAACAATAATTATCTTCTTATTTTTAATACTTGCTTTTGTTGTTGTTTGGTATTGTTTTGTTTTAGAAAATAAAAAATCGGAACTAAAAGTTTCTTTTTTGGATATTGGGCAAGGTGATGCAATTTTTATTGAAGCTCCAAACGGAAATCAGGTTTTGATAGATGGAGGTCCTGATAATAAAGTTCTCCGGTCCCTCTCTAAGATTTTGCCTTTCTATGATAGAACAATTGATTTTGTAATTGCAACACATCCAGATTGCGATCACATAGGAGGGTTACCCGCCGTGTTTAAAAGATATAAAGTTCTAAATCTGGGGAGTACAAAGGTTTCTTCAGACGCTTTGTGTTCTAAAGAATATAAAAAAGCAATTCAAAAAGAGGACGCTCAACAAATTTTATTGAAGAGAGGAATGAATATATCTTTAGGAAGCGAGGTGAATTTAGAAGTTTTATTTCCAGATAGAGTTTTTTCAGGAAATGGAATAGATCCAAATGTTGCCTCAGTTGTCTTATTACTTAATTATGGCAAAAGTGATTTTTTGTTAACGGCAGATGCACCTAAAAAGATAGAAAAATATATTTTGCTTTTAGAAAATGGAGATATAGATGTAGATGTGCTTAAGCTTGGACATCATGGTTCAAAAACTTCCACCTCAAACGCGCTTCTTGGTTTTGTCTCTCCAAATTATGCAGTAATTTCAGTTGGTGAAGATAATTCTTACAACCATCCACACAAAGAAGTGTTGAGAAAATTAGATGATTTTGGTATTGATGTCCTTCAAACAAAAAATCTTGGAAACATAACCTTTAAATCAAACGGCAAAGAAATAGAATTAGTAAAATAATTATGAGTAAAAAATAAAAAAGGCAGTCATGATATTAATGACCGCCTTAGGTAATTGGGACACTAGAATCAATTGATTTTAAACCACCTGAAGAAGTTTTTTAACAGCAAGCTCCAGCGCTTCGCTGAAGACTGGCGCTCCAAAGTATGCTTCTATAAGTTCTTCCTTGCTGGTAGCTTTTTGAGCCGCCTCTAGTGATAGCTCTTCCTGCCTTGCTAAAGCCAACCTTTCTGCTTTGCTGCGAGGTAATGCCGCCCTGCAGATCTTCCTGGCTTCTTCAGGGCTTGTAGCTCCTTTGATACGTTGAAAGTCTTCCTCCTCGATATCAATAATTGGGAGAATTTCCTTCTCTGTTATCCTCAATAATGTAACGACCTCTTTTATTTCTTTCTCTTGAAGAAGTTTTTTAACAATTATCTCCATCGCTTCACATTGGAGTGGCGTTGTAAAGGAGAGCTTTCTAAGTTCTTCAGCGGTAGCTTTTTGAGCCGCTTCTAGTGATAACTCTTCCTGCCTTGCTAAAGCCCACATTTCTGCTTTGCTGCGAGGTGGCTTCCTGGCTTCTTCAGGGCTTGTAGCTCCTTTGATACGTTGAGAGTCTTCCTCATTGATATCAATAATTGGGAGAATTTCCTCCTCTCTTACTCCAATTAGCCTAGCGACCTCTTTTATTTCTTTCTCTTTCTGCTTCAAAGTCATGATTTCTTCGTTTCTTTTATTTCTTCCTTCCATTTTTTCCTCCTTCCATTTTTTCCTCCTTTTTTGTTTATTCTCTAATATAGAAGAGAATTGATTGTTGCCCTTTTTTCTACGGCAATAAAGAAGGATCTAAGATTGCTAAATCTCTCTTTATTGCCGCAGAAATTATATATTTTAAAGAACATATTCATCTCCTTTAGAATTTATTATATCTGGATTATTTTGTCAAGCTCTTGGTTTTCATTGTCATAGCAATATGATAATGTCATAGCCCGCGCAATTTAAAAATGTCATACCTTAAAAAATT
>JAGXOH010000071.1 GCA_023659985.1 Candidatus Falkowbacteria bacterium LH_S3
AGAATAACGAATATAGAAGCTGGAGACAAAGAAAGGACTATTACGGAGAGATGGAGCAATTTGATGGTTGCTATTATGATTGGTTTGAGAATGGGAAAAATTGTTGCCTGTTAGCTTCAAGAGATGACGCTAATAACAAGATTACTGGATTAGAATTTGTTTCTGATGAAGGGCTGAAGCCAGTATCTAATTTTTGGAAAGAATATATTCAAAATCAAGGAAAACCCCTAAAAATATACTTAGATCTTTTCTACCTACAAGAATACTCAGAAATCAGTAGTAGATGATCCTAATGTTCTTACTCAATTTCAAAGAATGATGAAACAATTAGATATTGAAACTATTCCTGCCTATTCTCCTCAAGCCAAAGGAAGAATAGAGACCTTGTTTACAACCTTGCAGCATAGGTTAGTAAGAGAGATGAGGTTAGCCGGTGTTAAAACACTAAAAGAAGCCAATCAATTTGTAAAAGAAGTATTTATTCCAGAGTTTAACTCTAAATTCTCAGTAGTTCCCCAGAAGAAAGGAAGCCTCCACAGAAAACTTACTAAGATTGAAAAAACTAAATTGGATCAAATCTTTTCCAGACAGGAAACAAGGCAGGTCAACAATGATTTTACTGTTAGATACAAGAATGACTGGTTTCAATTGGCTGAGAAGCAATCTGCTTTAGTTAGAAAGAAAGAAAAAGTTACGGTTGAAGAAAGAATTGATGATTCAATCTTTGTTTCTTTAAGAGGAAGATATCTTGATTATACCACTCTACCGGGAAGACCAAAGAAAGTTGTTGAGCCAAAGACTCCAATGTTGGGCGCTAGTAAGTCTTCCAGAAAACCACCAGCTGATCATCCTTGGAGAAAGCCATTTTTAGTTCCAAAAAATAAAACTAAAAAATAATAAAAATTCATCGGTATGAAATTTCTAAATTGCGCTGGCTATGAAATTATCATATTGCTATGACACTTTTAGCTTTGACATTTGACATCCATTTGACATTTAGTCATTTGATATTCATTTGACATTAGAATTTTGTCATTAGGATTTTATTAAGTAATATAGTTGAAACTCAAAGCTCAAAGCTCAAAATTCAAAACTGAATTAAAACATCGTTAAGAAGTAAGAAGTAAAAAGTTTTGAGTTTTAAGTTGTAGTTTTTAGCTTTTAGTTTTAAGTTTTAAGCTTTTTATTGTATGAAATTTCTAAATTGCCTTGACACTCATTTAGCTTATGTTTATTCAACTGCTGGAGAAGATGTAGATGAAGATGATATTCCTGACTGGGAAGGAGTATTCACTCATCTTTTTGTTAATGAAGGAATGTTACAGGATTTGGCAAATGGATACAATCAGCTCAAAGAAACAGATACTAATGTAGCTGTGGAAGAAGCGTTTAATTGTGCCAAAAAGAACATTCCTGGTCCTCTAAAGTATAAACAGGAACCTGTAATAAGTGATGATTTTGTTGACGACTTGCTTTTGTAAGTTTTTTAGAAGAAAAAATCAGAAAACGTCCCTACCTTTCTTTATCATCTTCTCTCGCCTCCTTAAACCACCAATTAAATTCTTCTGGAAATTTTTTAGCATTTTCCTCAAACCATTGCTCTGATTTTATAGCGTCAATACAGCCCGATGTAGATGCTGGAAACATCTCTTCAGCGTAATCTGGCTCATAATCCATTCTAATGGCTAAAATTTCATAACGAGCGCCAATATTGTCATTGGGATTACTTCTCAATAATTTTTGGAAGATCTCTAAAGCATATTGTGCCCTTCCTTCTTCCCAAAGCTCATGGGCCCAGCGATCTATTGCCCGAACAATATGCCGATTTTCTAAAACCCCCCAAGGAATATATTTCGGGAAATTGCCATCTTTATCAACGATTAAACTCATTGCTCTTGAATAAGCTTTACTCAATAATTCTTCCGCTTCTAAATATTTTTCCTCTTCTTGTAAAATATCTGCTAAAATTAAATAAGAATCAAGAAAACCTGGATATTCCTTGACGAGCTTATTCATTTCTCTTTTTAACTCTTCAGTGTCTAAATCGCTTTCTAATAAATCATAATACTTTGTCATTCCTTTTAGTTCCTTTCCAACAAAATCGTTTATCTGTTTTTCTCTTCTCGGGTTGGTAATATAGGTTTTCTCTTCTATTCTTAAAATTTCGTAAATTTCGGTCCATAATCCCACAAATAAAGCGAGGTATTCTTTTAGTTGCTTGCCTTTTAAAAAATTGACTTTTTCAGAGATTGAATCATGAGTTAAACAATTAAAAACAAAAAATGGCAAAACCAATCCTTGGCCTAATTTTGAAGAAAAATTTTTGATAATTACATCTTCCTTTTGCTTAAAAATTTTTTTCTTAACCTCAATAATATGTTGTAAAGTAAGAGTAAAAAGAATTCCTCCTATTTCTTTGTAATCCCCTTTCTTTTGAGCCTCCAACAATCTATTTCCGAAATCTTTGTCTTCTTTTTTAAAATCAGACAAAATGGCAGTAAATTGCTCTGAAACATTCTCTTTTTTAATCCTTAAAATACTACCCCAAAGCAGAGACCCCTTAAAAAGCGTCTGGCAATTATTCCAAAAAATATTAAAATCTTTTGTTTGTTGTAACTCATCTATGCTCTCAGATGAATTGTCAAACTTATCTTCTGTCATAGTTTATTATTTCTAATTAACCCCCTATTTTAAAGTTAAAATTGTCTTAGAAAATCTTAACCTTGATTAATCTTAAACTCTTTTCCATAAAAAGTCAATATATTGTATTAGTCCAGCTCATTTTGGACAACAAACCATTATTTATTAAATAATCCACA
>JAGXOH010000072.1 GCA_023659985.1 Candidatus Falkowbacteria bacterium LH_S3
ACATATTCATTCTCCCCAGAGGATCTCTTAAAAAAGAACTGACTTCTTGTCTGCGGCAGAATCACAAACGAAGGTATAAACAATCCCGAGGCGTTAAAATAGAGCGGAATATAGAGGATATGCTTAGCATTGAGGAACGGCCTAAGGAAGTAGAAGATAGAATTATTCCGGGACATTGGGAGGGCGATCTGATAATCGGAAAGAACAATCGTTCAGCTCTTGGCACTTTGGTAGAGCGTACGACCCGTACGACTATCCTTGTCCCTGTTAAAAGCAGAGAAGCAGAAGTGATAGCCAAGGCTTTTGCTAAAGAAACAAAGAAATTGCCCAAACAGATGAAATTATCAATGACCTATGACCAAGGACGGGAAATGGCCAAGCATAAACTGTTTACTGGCATTACTGGCGTCAAGGTATATTTCGCTCACCCAAGAAGTCCTTGGGAACGAGGTACGAATGAAAATACTAATGGCTTGATTAGACAATTTTTCCCCAAAGGAACTGATTTTAACAAAGTAAGCCGATATGAGATTAAGAAGGTGCAAGATTTACTGAATGGACGACCACGTGCTACACTTAATTTTCAAAAACCTTATGAGGTGTTTAATCAATTAATTAATAATAACACTGTTGCGTTAAATTTTAGAAACTAAGTTCTGTTTTTATCTCGCCCAAATCTTTCATTGATACTGAACGCTATTTTAATTTTATCAAAAAGGATGGTTTTGAGGTAAGAATTTCCGATATTGATAAATTTGTCTACGGTCTTGAAGAAAAAACAACGTTGAATGAAGCGACTTTATGATTGTAAAAAATTAGAATCAATTTACGAGAGCTAAATTTATGGAAGACATTAAAGCAAAAATTCACGGAGATGCTACAAGCGATCAAATCGAAGCAATTGACCACATTGGCAGTCATGCAAGATTACTTGCCGGACCCGGAACGGGAAAAACAAAAACGCTTACTCGGCGTGTCCTTTTTTTAATTCTCCAACATAATGCCGACCCAGATTCAATTCTCTTGCTTACATTCACTCGTTTAGCCGCCACTCAATTGAAAGATGAAATCAAAAAAGTTTTAGAGCCTTTAGGCAAAACAATTCCGCAGGTATCAACACTCCACTCCTTTGCATTAAGACAAATTCTTTATAATTCGAGCAGAATTGACACATTGCCAAGGCCAATCAGAATAGCCGATGATTGGGAAGAACGATATATTATTCAAGAAGATTTGAAGAAGGTTTTAAACCTCAAAGAAATTGGCGATGTTCAAAAATTGAACAATCAACTTTCAACTGACTGGGAAACTTTGAGAATTGATGAGATTGGCTGGAAGCAACAATTTCCAAACTCTGCTTTTCTTGGTGCGTGGCGAAGCCACAAAGATCAATATGGCGAAACACTAAGAGCAGAACTTGTTTATCAACTAAAAAAGCAGTTAAACCAAAGTAGGGATTTTCAATTAGACAAAGAGTATAAACATATTTTAGTTGACGAGTATCAAGACCTGAACGCTTGCGACCTTGCGATAATCAATGAATTAGCAAAGCGAGGCGCGGAATTATTTGTTGCGGGAGATGATGACCAGAGTATTTACGGCTTCCGTTTCGCAACCCCCGCAAGTATAAGAAATTTTGGACAGATATATCAAAATTCAAAAAAATTGGCGTTAGAAATATGTTTTCGTTGTGATAAAGACATATTACATTCAGCAGAATTTGTAGCGAGCCTTGATCCTGCGCATTTGCCAAAGCCAACACGACCAAAAGACGAAGCTAAAGAAGGCGAGGTTTTGATAATTGGCTTTGAGGATCAAAGTCATGAAGCTGAAAATATAGCCAAGAAAATAAAAAGTTTGATTGACGCAGAAGACATCAAGCCAGATCAAATCACAATTTTACTAAGAAACGACCGGAACGGCTCATTGTCTAAGCCAATTATTGAAGCCCTAAAAAAGTATAGCGTCAATGTATCTTTGACGACTGATTCGAAATTAGAAAATAACAAAGAATATCGAACAGTTTTATCAATAATTCGTTTACTGGTTGATCAAAATGATTGTTTAGCTTGGCGAACATTATTACAAGTCAATAAAACAAATGGTTTGGGTGATGAGTGTATAAAAAATATATGGAATTATGCGCAAAGCAAAGGAATACGATTTAGTGTAGCTCTACAAAAAATAGCCCAATCTCCGAGCGAATTACAAAAGTTTGGCCAAAAAATAGCAAAATTTGTTTCTGAAATAAATGTGGCAATAGTGGAACTTAAGGCCATTGAAAGTCCGATTGAGGCAATAAATGCAACAGTTGATAAATTTATGGGTGAAGGAAAGAAAAAAGAACAAGTAAAAAAATACTTTGTTGGAATTTTGGAGAATCAAGAAAAAGCTGATCTTGAAAATTTAATTAAAATAGTAAGTACCTCATCGGAATACATTGAGCAAGAAACAAAAGAAAACGCTGTTAATATACTCACTATGCACCAAGCAAAAGGATTATCTTTTGATGTATGTTTTATAGTTGGTGCGGAAGATGAATATATCCCCGGACGAAATACAGGAGATAAAGAGGGCGACGAAAGAAGATTACTGTATGTTTCCATGACAAGAGCGAGGCATAAATTATTTATCAGCTATTGTAATAAACGAACCGGACAACAAAGACATTCGGGAAGTAATAGCGAAACAGAAAAAAGAATATTAACCAGATTTCTTAGAGATTCTAAAATTTCAATAAAACAGGTTTGAGTCCAGAATCTAATGCAACACTTTTAGCGTAAAGCGCTAATAAATGTTAAGTTAGA
>JAGXOH010000073.1 GCA_023659985.1 Candidatus Falkowbacteria bacterium LH_S3
ACTTTGAACTTTCAACAATTAAGCTCCTGCTTAATTTAAAATGCTTTGCTTAATTTAATGAACTTTCAACAATTTGCCGAAGGCAAATTATTCTTTCAACCTTCAACATTCAACAATTTATTTTTTTTCTTTCAACATTCAACATTCAACTTTCAACAATTAAGCTTTGCTTAATTTAAAATGCTTCGCTTAATTTACTTTCAACATTCAACTTTGAACTTTCAACAATTAAGCTCCTGCTTAATTTAAAATGCTTTGCTTAATTCAAAGATGCTTTGCTTAATTTTTATGTAAAGTCTTATGTTTTTTTCTAATAAAAACAAAAAACAATCTAAAAAAAAATCAGGAGGAAAAAGTCCATTCGTAACAAAATTGGGAGAGATTAAGCATAATAAATTAGAAGATCCTGCTTATAAAGCAGAGTGGACTGAAAATTCTTTTTTATCCAATATAGGGGAGAGAGAGGTGGTGGGTAAGACTTTTGATTACTCTAGACTAAGACTTATAGCAGCCGGATTATTTTTGTTGTTAATGGTTTTAGTTTTAAGAGTTGGTTGGTTGCAGGTTGCTCGGGGAGAATATTATAACAGAATGGCTGAAGGAAACAGGATAAGAATAAAAGAGATTGAGCCTAAGAGAGGGGTTATTTACGATCGCGATTACAATCCCTTGGTAAGAAATGTTGCTAATTTTATTTTATATTTAATTCCGGCTGATCTTCCAAGCAATAAAGAGGAAAGAAATCAAATAATAGAAAAAGTGGTTAAACTTTCTTATGGAGAGGATAGTATTGGTCAAAACGAGCTGTCTGTTTCTGAGATAAAAGAAAAGATCAGTCAAAGAGAAAATAAATGGTTCCAATCATATAGTCCTTTATTTATAGCAGATAATATACCTTATAAGAAGGCTATAACACTGTATTTAAAATCTCAAGATTGGGGAGGCGTGGTTTTAACAAATAAAACTAGGCGTCAATATCTTTTAAGCACTGATATGAAGACTGTGGATGATACAACCACGGAAGAAAGGGGCGAAGATAAAGTCAAAGAGGTAACAGTTAAATCTCTTTCTCATATTTTGGGATATACAGGGAAAATCAGTCAATCAGAATTAGCCAAACACGGAGAGGAGTATTCACTTTTGGATTATACTGGCAAGCTTGGGATTGAACATTTCTGGGAAGAAGAACTTAAAGGAGAGAAAGGAAGGAAAAAAGTGGAGGTAGATGCTTTGGGCAAGGAAAAAAGAGAGATAAGTAGAATTGAGCCAAGAGACGGGAATAATTTGATTTTGTCTTTGGATTTAGGATTGCAAGCAAAAATTGAAACGATTTTAAAAGAACACTTAAACAGTTTACATGCTACTGGTGCTGTTGCTATAGTCACTAATCCAAATACAGGTGAAATTTTATCTTTGGTTAGTATCCCTAGTTATGACAACAATAAATTCGCTCGGGGGATCACTAACAAAGAATATGAACAATTAACCTCAGAAGCCAATGACCCTCTTTTTAACAGGGCGATTAGTGGAGAATATCCTCCTGGTTCCACTTTTAAGCTTATAGTTGGGGCTGCAGCTTTGGAAGAAGGTATAATTACTGAGAAAACCAGTTTTAAAAGCACTGGCGGAATAAGAGTAAATAAATGGTTTTTCCCTGATTGGAAAGCAGGGGGGCATGGTATAACTGATATTAGAAAAGCAATTTCCCAGTCGGTTAACACCTTTTTTTACTATGTTGGCGGAGGATATAACGAATTTAACGGTTTGGGGGTGGATAAAATAACAGACTATGCTAAGAAATTTGGTCTGGGAGAAAAAACCGGCATAGATTTAGCTTCCGAAGCTGACGGATTCTTGCCGCGGAGAAAATGGAAAAAGGAAAAATACGGGGAGCCATGGTACATAGGAGATACTTATCACTTGGCTATTGGACAAGGATTTTTATTGGTTACCCCCCTGCAGCTTGCGGATTATACTTCTGTTTTTGCAAATAGCGGCATCTTGTATAGACCCCATTTAGTGAAGAAGATACAGGACAGCTCAGGAGAAACAGTCAGAGAAATAAGACCGGATGTGATGAATCAAAATTTCATTGATGATTATAATATTAGGCTAATAAGACAGGGAATGAAGCAAGCTGTTACCAGCGGAAGTTGTGTTAGATTATCGTCTTTGGATGTTAGAGTTGCAGGCAAAACCGGGACAGCCCAATGGTCTAGCAAAAAAGAACCGCATGCTTGGTTTACTGGATTTGCTCCTTATGACGATTCAGAGATTACACTTACTATTTTGGTTGAACAAGGAGGTGGAAGTGCTGAAGTGGTAGTACCTATTGCTAAGGATATATTTAAATATTACTTTGACAAAAAAGCTAAAATATTAGTAGAATAAATGACAAATAAAATATAGTTGAAACTCAAAACTCAAAACTTAAAACGCAAAAATTAAATGAAATCCAAATGTCAAAGCTCAAATGTCAAATGAAGGTCAAATGACTAAATGACAAATAAACTTAAAACTTAAAACTTAAAGCTAAAAACTACAACTTAAAATTAAAAGCTAAAAGCGAAAAGCTAAAAACTACAACTTAAAACTCAAAACTTCTACTTAATAAAATCCAAAATCCTAATGACAAATAAAAATCAACAAAATAACCACAAAAGTTCTTTTGCTCAAATGGAAGAGCGTATTCTTGATTTTTGGGACCAGAACAATACTTTCCAAAAGTCTGTAGAAAAG
>JAGXOH010000074.1 GCA_023659985.1 Candidatus Falkowbacteria bacterium LH_S3
TTTCTGGGTGGAGAATTGTTTCTGGAGATGGTTCTCCTGATATAAAATTATCTGGCACAATCCAGAGCGACAGTCTTTTTTTATTGGAAAGAACTGATGATAGTAGCGTTATGAATAAAGAGATGGACCAAGTTTATACAGGCTCTCTCAGTAATAGTGGAGAGATTTTGAAGGTGATAACTTCTGAAGAGCAGGTAGTGGACAAAATAGAGGCAGGTGATGGTTGGCCAGCAGGAAACAATGATACTAAGCAAACTATGATAAATTGTGATGGTAAGTGGATTTCCAGTCCAGAATCTGGAGGAAGCCCTAAACAAGACAATGTTTGCCATAAGACAACAACTAATAAACAAAAGAAAAATACCCAAGATAGCTCTGAAGAAGAGAGCCAAGCGAATATTGAAGATAAAACAGATAGTAAAGCCCAACCAGGAGAGAAAAAGTATAAAAAAGGGGATCTCCTGATAAATGAATTTGTTTCTGCCCCTGAGAAAGGTAAGCAAGAATGGGTGGAGATCAAGAATTATTCTGAGAAAAAAATTAATATTAAAGATTGGTACCTCCAAGAGGGAAACGGTTCTCAGACCAAATTGCCATCCAAGAGTGTTTCCGGAGGAGATTTTCAAGTTATAAAAGAAATTAAAGGATACTTAAACAATAAAGGAGATAAGATTACATTAAAAGATAAGAATGGTGATGTAATTGATGAATTGATATACGGTAAATGGAAAAATAAAAAAGGTGAAGTCCTTTCTCCGCCTTCTTCTTCAGCTGTTGCTCGTAACAATCAAAAACAATTAAAAATTACTTCTACTCCTACGGCTGGAGAAGAAAATATTATAAATAACTGGGAACAAGAACCACAACAAAGTGAAAATGTTTCGGAAAAGTTAATTATAACTGAAATTTTTCCCAATCCCCAAGGAGATGACAAAGGAGAATTTTTAGAGATTTACAACAAAAGTGAACAAAAAGTTAATCTTAAAGGATGGAAGATAATTAATGGATTAGGACAGGTGTTGAAATTTGATAAACCTTTTATTAAGGCATTAAATATAAAAACAAATAAAATATCCCCTCACACACATTTTGTTTTATATAAAAATAATAATAAATTAACATTAAATAATAATAGTGGTAGCATTCGGTTTTTTTCTCCGCATTCAAGTGGTCCTGTTCAAATTTTAGATTATGATAAAGCTGATCCAGGAAAAAGTTATGTGGACACTGACCATATAAATACCGCTTGTATGTCTTCTTCTACTCTAAAATTTTTTAAATTTTCCTCTAAAGCCGGAGAATGGGTGTGGAGTATGAGTCCCACTCCAGGGGGTTTTAATCAGGTGAGAAT
This sequence comes from Candidatus Falkowbacteria bacterium LH_S3, assembly GCA_023659985.1. Classification (GTDB taxonomy): domain Bacteria; phylum Patescibacteriota; class Patescibacteriia; order Patescibacteriales; family JAGXOH01; genus JAGXOH01. The sequence continues at coordinate 1,352 of JAGXOH010000074.1, forward strand.
TAAAAATCAAGCTCCTCACCCTATTTTTTCTTTTTTTGGCAAAAAAGAACCTAAGGAATCAATATCTTTTGACGCTTCTGATACTTTTGATGAGAATGGAGATAATTTATATTACCATTGGGACTTTGGGAACGGAGTGGTAGTGGAAGATATCAAAAATCCCACCCATATTTATTTGGATCCGGGTATTTATCAGGTTAAGCTTACAGTCTCGGATAAACAAAAATCATCAGATTTAACAAAAGAAATTATTATCGGTGATATTAGCCGTAAACACCAAGAAACAAGCCCTAATTTTTCTCAAGACAATAAAAACATTGATAAGCCAGGTAATATTAGCCGTAAACACCAAGAAACAAGCCCTAATTTTTCTCAAGACAATCAAAATATTGATAAGCCAAGCACGGAAGCGGTAAATATATCTTCTGCTGATAAGTATGTTTCAACTACGAAAAAGCATTATTTAAAAGTTAGTTTGTCAGAAGCAAAAATTGCTCCTTCTCAGACATTTGTTAAAACAGAAGGAGAAGTGATTGTCAGGCCCGGAGTTTTGGGCCAGCAATATTTTTATATTTTCGGATCCCCAGGGCTTCAAATTTATAATTACTATAAAGATTTTCCCACCTTAAATTTGGGTGATAGAATTGAAGTAAAGGGAGAAATTAGTGAAAGCAGATATGGAGAGAAAAGGATAAAGACAGAAACAGCTCAAGATATAAAGGTTTTAACTCATGGTGATTTACCTGAAGTTCAAAAGATAAAATGCGCAAGCTTAAATCAAGACAAGGTGGGCGGTTTGGTGAAAATAACTGGGGAGGTGGTTGCTGAAGATAACAAAAAGATCAACATACAAGATGACTCTGGAAAAGTTTTGATTTATTTACAAGAAAATATCAAAGATAGCAAAAAAGAATTTCAAGTCGGTGAAAAGTTAACAGTAACCGGTGTAGCTTCCAAATTTAATAATAAAATCAGAGTTATGCCCAGATCTGGGAAAGATATTAATTTTATAGATGAAGTTGGGAAAACTCAGGTTTTGGGCACTTCTTCTACATCAAGTTCAAATTCTTCCTGGACTCTACCGTCTGACAATTCTTCCAAATATTTTTGGAAATATTTATGCATAACGTTAGGTGCTGCCCTGGTTGTTTTTAGTGTGTTATTATTTAGAAAAGCTAAAAGCTAAATTTTTTATGTTGGGATAATCCAATTGAATACCACAAAAAATATAAAGGAAAAATTCAAATTAGCTCTAAGGTTTCTTTTAAAAGTAAAGATGAGTTGTCCTTAGCTTACACTCTTGGAGTAGCCCAAGTTTACAAAGAAATAGTTCGTGATAAAAGTAATAAAAGATGCCATATACTAGTAATTTTATTGACACACAGGATATAAATATTAAGATACTAACAATACCTGCTAAATTTG
>JAGXOH010000075.1 GCA_023659985.1 Candidatus Falkowbacteria bacterium LH_S3
CTCAAAGTTCAAAACGCAAAACCAAAAGTCAAAATTCAAAACTGAATTAAAACATGATTGAAGCTCAAAACTCAAAACGTAAAACGTAAAACCAAAACTCAAAACTCAAAACTGAATTAAAATATGATTGAAACTCAAAACTCAAAACTTAAAACGCAAAACCAAAACTCAAAATTCAAAACCAAAATTTAAATGAAATCCAAAATCCAAAATCCTAATGCCAAATGAAATATAGTTGAAACTCAAAGCTCAAAGCTCAAAATTCAAAACCAAAAGTCAAAATTCAAAACTGAATTAAAACACCTGTCAAATGAAATCCAAAATCCAAAATCCTAATGCCAAATGAAATCCAAAATCTAAATGCCAAATTAGTCAAGCAAAGCTTGACTGCTTAACGCTAAATGCATAAAGATATTAAGCCAGAAATCCACGGCATATAATTTATAACTTACAAGGTTACAACATTTGACATTTTACATTTAGTCATTTGAAATTCATTTGACATTTGAGCTTTGTCATTTGGATTTTATTAAGTAGAAGTTGTAGTTTTTAGTTTTTAGCTTTAAGTTTTGACATTTGGATTTTATTAAGTATATCCAATTGACAATAAGCGTGAATATGATAAACTAAGACATAGGTTTAGCCTTTAAAATCTGTGTTTTATTAGAACTATTGGATAACCGCACATCGTTAATAGTAGCGGTATGGTTAATTTATTATAATTTAATAATGTAAAATTTTATGATAATTACTTGGTTCGGACATTCTTGCTTCCGAATTCAAAATAAAATTGATTCAGAAAGGGTTATCGCATGATAAATTAGTTAGACTAAAATCCCTATCTATAGAATAAAGTCAGATAAAATTTCTATTAACTTAAATCCAGAATTTGAAGACAAGAATGAGTAGACTAAAGAAAAAATAATAACAAAGAGATCTATTTTACTAAATAATTAACTTTTATAATTATGTTAGGTGTGGAAAACCCTGAACAACAAGATGCTCCTTTTAAGGAGGAACACCCCCAGCAGAAAGTATCGGAATCACAAGGATCTGAAAATGAAAGTGAAAAATCGGAAGAAATTTATAAAAAAGAAAATAGACTAAAAAAATTAAAAGACAGAGAAAGACGAGGTGAACTTTCAGATTATGAAGTAGGTCGACGAAAACAGCTTGAAGAACAGCTCGGAAAAAAACAAAAAAAGGAAAATAAAGATGACAGTGAAAAAAAAGAAGAATATACAAAAAGTAGAAAAGAGAAACAGCCTCCACAACAAGTTCCAGAAAAAGTAGCTGAGAAATTCAACAACGAAATGAATATCACCAAGGAGAATCTGGAAAATTTAGGTTTTAAAGAGTTATCTCCAGGGCAACAATGGTTAATTTTAGAAAATTTGAATCAATTTAATATGGGAGTGATAGAGGATGAGGCCATGGAAGAGCATAAAAAAAATATGGCTGATGAAGCCAAGTGGTACAATAAAATTAAGAAGGCTATAACTAAAAATTATCAAGTTCGGAAACTAAAAAAACAAAAATTACAAGGAAATAAAGAAGAAGAATTCATAAGTAAGCAAAAAGATCAATTAAAACAATTGATCGAAGGAATGAAAGAGTTTGGGCCTGAAGTTAAAGAGAAAGAAGGAAGGTTAGAAATTCAATTTGCCTCCGGTCCAGAGCTAGAAAATCTAGGTAAAGAAGATCAGAAGATTGTAAATAATTTTAATGATATTGCCAATAAGTTTGCCCGGACTCCTCATAAATGGCAATATGAGGAAGCTTCTGACAAAGAAAAGAAAAAATATAAAGAAATTAAAGAGGAATATGAAAAAGCTAAAAGGCATTTGCTTGCGTTAAAACAGATAAAATCAAACACGAAAAGTGCTTTGGTTGATACTAATAAAGAAGAAAGTCAAATCAAATCAAATCAAATTTTAAATGAGTATCCTGACTTGGAAAAACATTTAAAAAGCATAAACAACAAATCAGCCCTTAGAGGAGCTCTAAAAGATACAATTACAGAAAGAGGTGTTTCTTTAATAGTTGGTTATTTAGCCAGAAGTGTGACTACCAGTATGTTAGGGGTTATAGGCGTTCCTTTGGCTGCAGTAGGATTGGGATATTGGAGAGGAGGAAAGCGGGGCAAACAAGAGATGAAAGAGCGGGATAAAAAAAGTCGGAAAGAAAAGATAGCAGACCAGGATGAAAACAGTGGGGGAAAAGAGATAGAACATCATGAAAAAGACCAGGATGAAAAAAGAAAGAATAACGAAAGCCCAGAAGAAAAAAAATTAAATGAATATTATGCTCGAGGCACAGAAAAAGCGCCAAGAATAAAAGGGGCAACAGAAGGGAAAAAAGATTTTGTGGATGCTACTTATATCAGTGATTCCATTGAATTTTTAACTGTTGAACTTGAGGAACTGGAAGATAAAAATAATCTTACTCAAAAAGGCCAAGACCGTCAGGGAGAAATGGTACGTTCTTTAAAATTTCATAGAGAGGATGGGTATGAAAAGATGAGAAAAGGAGAAGTTAATTTTGGTAGTAAGGAAAAAAGAATTTCAAATCAATACGATTTATTACAAAGTCTATCTAAAGCACAGGCTTTTGAAAATTCTTATAGCATTTTTAAAGAATCTAAGGTTGTAGGTAGATATACGCAAGATAAGGAAAAAATAGACAAATATTTAGAGGAATTAACTCAAAATATAGATGAGGAC
>JAGXOH010000076.1 GCA_023659985.1 Candidatus Falkowbacteria bacterium LH_S3
TGTTATTATAGAGATTTATGACACTTTAACCGCCATGGGAGGAGATAGGGTGTTGTTTACTTATGCCGAATTATCTCAAATGCTTTCTGAAAGGGTTCCGGAAATGGCCATAGGCACTGCTTTGAAAATATTGGAAAAAGAAGGGTATATTTCTAAAACCAATGAAAAAAACGCTAATGCTTATGTTAAATTTTTAACCACTAAAGAGGATGTTTTTAGTGGTTTAAGCAAAAGAGCTAAAAAACAAATTGAGGCTCTCCAGAATTTGTTTAAGAGACACAAGGAAGAGGATTTAAAAAAAGGAATGGAGTTTAACCTTGAAGAATGGACAGAGGTTTTGGGGGTAAAAAAAGATTTGCTAAAAAGGCTTTTAAATAACCTTTTAAAGGATTGCAAAATTGAATACACGCCTCCCTTTCAGGGAACAGAGGTAAAAATATTAAAAAGGATAAATCCTCAAAATATAGCAATTAATTTCAGAGAGCTAAAAAAGAAAGCTGATAATGCTTATAAAAAATTAGACTTGATAGAGGATTATATCCATCATCCTTATTGTCGCCAAAAATTTATTCTTGATTATTTTGAAGAAGAAGAGTCTCAAGAATGCGGAGTGTGTGACAATTGTTTGAACAAGCAATCCCCGGCATCGCCCCAAAAAGAAAAAACACCTCAGCCATCTAAGGAAAAAGCGGCTATTAATACTAAGCTTACTCAACTGGAAACATTAGAACTGTATCAAAAAGGCTATACTATAGAACAAATAGCCCAATATAGGGAGTTAACCGTCGGTACTATTGTGAATCATTTATGCTTCTTATTTAAAAAAAATTTAGTTAAAGATATTGAAAGTTTGGTATCTCAAGTCAAACAAAGAAAAATTAAAAGGGCTATAGACAAGTTAGGGGCGGGAAAATTAAAACCCTTAAAAGATGAATTAGGAGAAGAGGTAAGTTATGAGGAGATAAAAATAATAGTAGCGAAATTGGGAATTGGAAAATAGAGGCCAGGACTCAAATAAGTATTTTATGTCTAAGCTCTTTTTATTTTGTTATTTTGATTTTCAAGGTTTATGTTAAAAATGTATAATTAAATATGAAGCGCAACACCCAACAACAACTTTTTGATTTGGTGAAAAAAAATTATGAAGAGATTGCGGATGAGTATGACCAAATACGAAAAAAATATGCTTCGCCCCTATGGCAAGAGATAGAAAAATACGCAAAAAAAGTTAAAAGAGACGTCAAAGTTTTGGATGTAGGTTGTGGCAATGGTAAATTGTTGGAATTTTTAGCAACAAAAGTTGATTATTTAGGAGTTGATTCAAGTAAGGAAATGATAAAAATCGTTAAATCTAAATTCCCAAAAAACAAATTCGAAATAGCTGACATTTTAAATCTTCAGGAAGTGGAAGAGTCTGATTTTGATTATATTTTTTGCATAGCTGTTCTCCACCATATTCCGGGTCAGGGGGCTAGAGCGCGAGCCCTGCGAGAGATGACTAGCAAATTAAACAAGAATGGACAAATATTAATCAGTGTTTGGAATTTATGGGAGCAAAAAAAATTCAAAAAACTTATTATTAAAAATATTTTTTTAAAGTTGATAGGTAAAAATAAAATGGACTTTGGAGATATTATTTTTAACTGGAAAGGTAATGGCGGACAAACTAGCTCTAAGCGATATTATCATGCTTTTAGCAAATTAGAGCTTCAAAGGTTGGTAAAAAAAACAGGGTTAAATTCGGCTAAAATATATAAAGATAAATTTAATTTCTTTATTGTAATTGATAGAAAACAAACTTAGAAAATATAATTGTTTTAAGGTTTTTGTTTTTGCGAAAGTTTGTCTATCAACCAATTATAGATTGAAGCAAAAACGTAAAGACAGACAAAGGCATCTACAAAGCCTAATCCCAATCCGATAAAACTTCCGACAAGACTCAAAGAGTATCCAGGATAAAATGATGTTATTATATCCAGAAACTCTTTGCCATAACCGGTTTTCATGGTTATCCAAGCCATGATCATTAAACTTGCCCCCCAAAAAATACCTCCGATTAAAGCTAACCTTTTAGCATTTAGTTTCATAATTATTTAAAATTAAGTATAAACATTAAATTTGCCTTTGGCAAATTGTTGAAAGTTGAAAGTAAAAAATAGTATTTGGAAGAATTACTTTAAGTGTAAACCGTAGTACTTACTTTAGTACTTACTAAAATGCATACTAAAATAACTCCAGCAATAAGAATAAATATCTTTTTAATTATGATACCTATGTTGTTGTGTTTTTGTTTTACAAAAAAACGCTTATAACTTAACATAAAATAATAGAAAAAATAAGGAAACCCCAAAATTGTCATAGCAACATGATAATTTCATAGCCAGCGCAATATAGAAATTTCATACAATAAAATCCTAATGACAAATGTCAAAACTTAAAGCTAAAAGCTAAAAGCTAAAAACTACAACTTAAAATTAAAAGCTAAAAGCTAAAAACTACAACTTAAAGCTTAAAACTTTTTACCTCTTATTTCTTACTTTTTACTTCTTACTTCTTACCTCTTACTTCTTAACGAGATTTTAATTCAGTTTTGAATTTTGAATTTTGGTTTTACGTTTTGAGTTTTGAGCTTCAATCATGTTTTTATTCAGTTTTGACTTTTGACTTTTGGTTTTGACTTTTGACTTTTGAGCTTTGAATTTCAA
>JAGXOH010000077.1 GCA_023659985.1 Candidatus Falkowbacteria bacterium LH_S3
CATTTGTCATTAGGATTTTGGATTTCATTTGTCATTAGGATTTTGGATTTCATTTGTCATTAGGATTTTGGATTTCATTTAATTTTTGGTTTTGAACTTTGAGTTTTGGTTTTGCGTTTTGAGTTTTGAGTTTTGAGCTTCAACTGTATTTTAATTTGGTTTTAAGTTTTGACTTTTGGTTTTGACTTTTGACTTTTGAGTTTTGACTTTCAATTATATTTCATTTGGCATTTGGATTTTGGATTTCATTTGAATTTTAGCTTTTAGCTTTAAGTTTTGTCATTTAGATTTTATTGTATGACATTATTTCCTAATCCTTTCTCTCACGCCTCTTTTTTTGGTATATTATATATATTATAACAGAACCGACTAAAAGTAACAATGTCAAAATCGTGATCCCTACATAAAAAATACCAGATATTTGATTCTTGCCGACTTCGCCTTTATTCTGTTCAACCGACTTGATCTCTTTTTCTTTTAAAATCAGGTCATAACTGAATATATCCTGACACTTTTCCTTGTTAGCGCATTCTATAACCACATAATATTTATCATCACTGCTAATCATTGTTTTCCGCAACCTCCCCTTTATTCTACGCTGTTTGATAATATCAATCGGCTCTCCTTTTTTGTTATACATCATCAAATTCGGGCTATAACTTGGGTTGTAAACTAACTCAGCGGTTACCTCTTTATTCTTTCCAGTATCCACATTATAAACATCTTTGTTGTCTTGGCCAATGCCTCCAGATATATATCCTCCATAAGCCGAGGGCTTTATGTTTATGCTGTCTTTAAATGTGCTGCCGGCATCGGTGTTCAAAGAATCACATCTCTTTTGTTTTTGCACAACAAAGCTCTTGAAGGATATTTCAGAGTTGGGTGGTAAACATTCTATCTTTATATATAAATTATATTCTTTTTGATTGGAATTTAATAAATAAGAAAAATTAAAATCCCTGGTGCTGTTGTAATTTACAAAAAAAGTTTGCTTTTTCAGTTCGTGTTTTTTGCCATTATATAATGTGATCCTGGCCCGATTATCAACATTTTCAGCCACACCACGCAATTTTCCAGATGCTAAAATAGCCCATCCCTGTTGTGCTTTTATATTAAAAAGCATACTTTGGCCTCCTTTTAAGATTTTTTTCGGGAAAAATTTAGTGTCTATAATTTTGGCTTGGCTGAAATCGGTAGCGGCTTGACTGTTTCCGACAATAAACATAAATGCAACAAGGCAACAAAGAGTAATCGACAAAATGTTCTTTTTTATTGTCATAATTTGTAAGTTGAATGCCGTAAGTTTCTGGCTTAATATATTTATGCGTTCAGCCTTAAGCTTTGAGCTTTGAGCAATTTCGAAAGAATTTTTCTTTCAGCGTTGAGCGTTGAGCAGTCACGCTTTGCTTGACTAAAGGCTTAATTTTAATGGAATATTTTACAAACAATACCATAAGTGTCATGAGAATCGGCTTCGCTATACACGGAAGCGGTAGCGCAATCTGTTTGACCAAGGCAATGGCCATTAGCATCGGTTGCCACGCTTCTAATACCCCACCCCCATCCATCAAGGGTTTCGTTATCCCCCATGGAGGTGCCCCAACATAAAGGGCTGCCTGGCATATCGGAAGGATCAAATCCTATTTGAGACCAAGAGCCGGTATCGAATTCAAATTGCCATCTATTGTCTCCGAAATTTTTAATACAAGCCGGTCCGTCACAATTGGTAACCGCTACCCCAGGAATGACGACCGTTCCACTGGCTCCTTCGCTGGTTTTGTAATCGCCTGTATCTAAAGAGATTACGCCCCAGAAGAGGTCGCTGGTTTCGCTGACTGAGGAATCCACATAACTCTTAGTAGTGGCATGGGTGTCTGCTGTCGGGGTGCCAACAGTTACGGGGTTTCCGAATGAGCCGCCACCTGCAACACTTAAAGAGTTTATATCCGCATCCAAGTTCTCCATATTCCCTGAATCTACAAGATACCTTTTTGTTGAGTCATCATTGTCCCAATAAAAGAATTGGGGACGGTTACTCGAAACGAAAGGCCCTCCTCCATTGTTCCTATCCCATAATAGGAATGTGTGATTGGAGCTTTTCATTGCTGCGGTATAGTCACCCTCCTCTTGGTTTTGAAAACCAATTGCCTCCCCCCGCATCGCACCGTTTGGAACGTCTAAAGAAAATGATGGTCCCGTCGTCCCGATGCCGACGTTGCCTCCAGTTGTCATCACGATATGAGCGGCATCTCCTATATTTCCGCCATAATTTATTTTAAACTTTCTACTGTCTGACACATCTATACCCATTGAATACCAAGCGTCCCCAGGATCATGAAAGCGAAGCTTACTATCCTGATTGTCATCTCGTATCTCTATCGCCCCACCTTGGACTTGCAATTTACTGCTCGGATTCGTCGTGCCGATGCCGACGTTGCCTCCTGTTATGCCCAAGTCTCCTGAGGTAGTTAAGTTTCCTAGGGTTTTGATGTCATTACTGTCCATATCTAAAGCTCCAGTCATGGTGTCACCTGCTTCGTTGACATAGGTGTCGCTAACTGCTCCAATCTCGCTATCCACATAACTCTTAGTAGTGGCGTGGGTGTCTGCTGTTGGGGTGCCAACAGTTACAGGTTGGGAGAATTGACCATAACCTGCTACATCCAGAGCATAGG
>JAGXOH010000078.1 GCA_023659985.1 Candidatus Falkowbacteria bacterium LH_S3
AATCCTAATGTCAAATGAAATCCAAAATGTAACCCTAATTGCTGCAATTGTAACAAAAAATCATTTTATTTTTTACTAAATTCACACCCACAATAATTTTGCCTGTAAAGATTCAATTTTTTTGATAATTGAATAGATTTTTTAAATCCGTCTTGTTTTTTAAAATTTTCTTGTAAAAAATTAATTCCATATTCTTTAGCTAAATTCCTGCCGATTTCATTTATTTTGATAGCATTTTTATGAGGACTAACGGTTAAAGTAGAGGTAAAAAAATTGAATTTTCCAGTTTTTGCTGTTTGAGCGGTTTTTTCCAACCTGTCTTCATAGCAAATCATACATCTTTCTCCTCCTTCAGGATCTTTGTGATGCCCTTTTGTTTTATCAAGCCAGCCAATATGGTTATATTTGGCTATTATAATATCCAGATTATATAAAGAAGCTATTTTTTTTATTTGGATAACCCTTTTCTTATATTCAGATTTAGGGTGGATTCCTGGGTTGTAGAAAAAAAGAGTAACTTGATATTGTTTTATTAACTGTTTGGAGACATAAGCTCCACATCCAGCGCAACAGATATGTAACAACATGCTTTTTTCTTTTGGTAGTACATAAAGAAGATAAAAGTAATAACCAAGGGTGGACGTGACAACTCCGCTTATTCCAAAAGCTATATCAATATAAGAGAAAGCCCGGTATGGGAGTAGGAGTTGTAGCCACTCTAAAAGAAAAATATAGACCACGCTGGTGATTAAAGCAATAACAGTAACCAAGCCAAGATTATATTGGCGGGCGAAAATGCGCATTATTAAAAAACCAAACACTCCGAAAACTATAAAATGAACCAATTTATCCCATAAAAATTGGTTTGTTTCTTGAGTAGTAATCGATAAAGAAGTTGTCATTAAAATAAAAATAAACAGCCCCCAACAAAATATTATATACATTTTAGCTACTTTTCGCATAAGATAATTATTTGCCTAAACCGATTTTTTACTTAAAAGAGATAAAGTAATAATACCGATTAAGGCAACAATTGCTAAAAGCAATAAGGCGTAAATTTTGCCTGTGCTTTGTAAAAATAAAGCACTACCACCAAAAATTAAAGCCATAATATAATAAAGTAAAACTGTTTTTCTTTGTCCCAAGCCTAAGTTTAGCAATTTGTGATGAAGGTGTTTTTTATCAGCGAATTTAAAAGGATTTTTACCATAATAAAGACGCCTAAGCATAGTCCAAGCTACATCCAATATGGGAATACCCATAACCAACAGAGCAATAGCCACCTTTCCTCCGGATATAATAGCTAAAACTCCTAATATATAGCCTAATAATAAAGATCCTCCTTCTCCTAAAAATATTTTTGCCGGATGCCAATTTAAAACCAAAAAACCAAGGCAGGCGGCTGAAAATATTAAAGAAGCCAAGGCTATATCTGGTTGATAGTATTGAGTGGTAGTAGTAAATAAAAATATAACTAATCCGCCTATAGTTGTTATGCCAGTTACCAACCCGTCCACTCCGTCCAATAATTTTGTAGTATACATCATTCCCATGAGCCAAATCAAAGTAAAAATATCAGCTATAATTACGAAATAATAAGTTACTCCTTTAATGTGCCATAGGCTTATTTTAAATTGATCTAAAAAAATTAAACCATTGAACGGATTGGTTACTTTATCAATCCCTACTCCGCCAGCAATAACACTAACAATCGCCAATAATGGCCAGATTATCTGTATTTTTATTGGTAAATTATATTTATCATCTAAAAATCCTCCTATCATCAAAAAACACGCGCCAATAAAGAAGCCAAACCAATGGTGGAATTCAAGTTGACCGGCAATAAGATCTTCTCTTACAAAAAAAAGGATGGAAAAAAATCCTAAAAAAATAGCAATTCCTCCAAGAAGAGGTATGGGGCGAGTATGGATTTTTCTTTCTTTAAAGGGGTTATCAACAACATTAAGGCTCAATGCTATTTTTTTAATAAGCAGAGTTAAGGTGAAAGTTAAGGTGAAAGTTATTATAAAAAGGATGATGTAGTTTGACATTCCAATTGTATTATATTATATTAGAAGTAGATTTTTAATGGTTTTTATTGGTTATTGGTTGGATGACAAATGAAAGGTCATCACCTTAATTTGTTTTTTATTTAATAGATTAGTAACATTAATAACAGATTTCAATTTAATTTTTAACTGTAAAATTTTATGAAGAAAGAAAAATTTCAATTAAGAGAGAAAGTAAATAATTTATTCTTTAAAAAAAATTATCAAAACATCAGATTGCTAAACAAGAATATGTTTCATTAAAATTTGTGATTAAATGGACTAAATCACCTAATCAAGATTTTACTACAGATATGCGAGGTTGGTCAAAAGGAAAACCAAGAAGATATACTAAGGCTGATAAGACAAGAGTCAAAAAAATCAGGGATGAATTAACTAAAGATTCATCTGATGATTTCTATTGCGGGGCTACGGTTATCCTCCAGGAATATCGAAAAAGATACCCAAGTCTTAAACCACCAACCCTTAGATTCATTGGCCGAGTTTTGGCCAAAAGTGGAATGTCCACCCAACAAAAGAAACATAAAAACAAAGGAGCTGCTCGTTACTTACATTATCCGGAATATTCAGTCTATCATTTAGGAAAAAGAGTGTTAGAA
>JAGXOH010000079.1 GCA_023659985.1 Candidatus Falkowbacteria bacterium LH_S3
TCACACATTGTCCTTCAACGTGTAATTTATTCCCAGCAGCAGGATTTGTTGTCCCCACACCCACCTGGCCATCAGCGCCTAACACCAATTGATTGCTATTACCAGTGGTAAACAAAGTAGTAGTTCCAGAACCCTCAAAGGTATTAGTGCCAAGAGTAATAGTATCACCAATGGTGGTGGTGGCTGCATAGAGATTAGCCCAACGGTTAGAGGCCGAGCCTAGAGTATAATCATTATCGGAAGAAGGATAGATATTAGTAGTGGTAGCAGTACCGGCCAAGGTTAAACCCCCGGTTGAGTCAAAATCAGTGCCTGAGTCTCCAATGTTTAAAAGTAAATTAGAATCAGCATCTAAGTTAGCAGCTAAGGTTGCCGTAGCATAAAAAGTCGGGGCAGCATCAATAATAAGAGTATCAGAGGAAGTATCGCCTAAAGTAGTATCACCTTGAACAACTAAATTGCTGGTGGTGGTAGCATTGGCTGCAACTACATTACCGGAGGTATCAACTGTAAAGTCAGTGTCCCCTACAGTTAAATCAGCTCCGGTCACATCCAAACCTGATTGGGCATCAACATTACCTGAGAAAGTCACCTGGTCTTCGCCAGTTTGGGAGATAATATCAGCAATTGTTGTAGTTCCTCCTGCAGAATCCAAGATTAAGTTACCAGAGGTGGTATCAATGGTGTTTTGAGCCAAGCGGAGATTATCTATAGTAGAAGTGCCGCTAATGTCTGCCCCGCCACTCACAGATAACTTGCTCCCCGGAGTCGTGGTGCCTATGCCGACGTTGCCGGCATTATCTATGGTCAACAAATCCCCTGCTGTGCTACTTGAAATGTTAAATACATCGCCTGCACTCGGTTGCCAGATGTCTAATGTTGAACTTGGACTCGTTGTGCCTATGCCAACATTGCCCCCTAACAGCCAGGAATCACCAGAAGCAGTTAGCTTGTTAACATAAGCAGTAGTAACAGTTGGCGGAGAGTCTGCTGTTCCGCCTGTTGAAGTGGCGAATGTGTATGAATTGGTATTTGATGTGAAATATTTATCTGTCGCGCCTGCCGCTGTCCCAAAGTGGATTCGGTAAGAAGCCGCGCCTTGGGAAGATGGCCAAGACAAATCTATTCCAGAGAAAGATGTTGTGGTAGAAGTTTCTGCTGAACCGATTGTTGTTCCTGAACCGTCAGAAGCGACTATTTTGAAAAAATATTCATCAGGGTCTAAGCTTCCTGTTCCTTCCGCAAAACTGGCGCTTCCTGGAGTTGCCATATCCGTGGCAAAGTTAGAGCCAGTTCCAAGTGTCAGTTTTTGCTGTGGTTTTGTTGTGCCTATGCCAACATTACCTTCTTTAGTTATTCTCGTTCTCTCAGTTAAATCTCCTTCATTTCTTGTGTAAAATCTTAAGTCTGTGTGAGGAGCAGTTGAGGAAGCGTTGTTAAAGACAGAGGCAATTTGGCCAATGTTGACTATGGAGTCATCATCTGCTTCTGCGGAGAATAGCATTCCAGAGCCGATTCCTGCAGCTCCTGCTGTGTCTGAGGAGATATGGCCTAAATTAGCGATATTGGAAATAGTTGTAGAAGCAGTATCAGAAAGATGAACGGTTAATTTCTCTGATGGAGATGTATTGCCAATGCCAACGTTGTTGTTGGTGGAATCTACATAGAAAGTGTTGGTGTCTACTGTTAAATCATCATAAAGAGTTGCTGCTCCGGTAATCAAAGCGGTGCTTGAAGCTCTTAGTGAATCATCAAACCAAGCAGTGCCGTCAAATTCTGACTGGCCTTCAAGAAATAAGCTGTCATCATCTAAAGCGGTGATATGGTCGCCAGTGGAGCCGGTTCCAATTCTGACCCCTGAAGTTACAGTAAGATCTGTACCAAAAGTAACATCATTGCTTGCTCTTAAGGTTCCATTAATATCTAATCCATAGCTTGGCGCGCTGGTAAGTATGCCAACCCTATCAGAGTTTGGATCAATGACAAATGTGTCTGAATCAAAGTTTAGTCCATTTGTCATTGCTGCGGTTGTAGTGGCGGTGGAAGTAAGGTTCCAGTCTCCAGCTCTGATATTTAGAGTATCCGTGTCTTCATCTCCTATCCAGAGCTCATCAGAGACTGTTAGTTGTGTTGTTGAGGCATTTAAGAGATTTGTCTTTCCTTCAAGATAAGTTGTGCCATCTACTTCCAAATCTCCTGAGACCATTAGTGATTCATTGGCCAAAGAGTTTGTTAAAACATTATCACCAATGTGGAGAAGGACATCTGGACTCGTCGTTCCAATGCCAACATTGCCGCCTTTTGTTATTACCATTGCATCTATAACAGAAGGTGTACGGAATCTAAAATAGTCGTTATTGACAGCTTGAATTATCCAATGGTTACTACTCCCGTCTATCCAATTTAATTCAGGATTAGCACTCCTTAAGTATAAAATGTTATTATTAGTACTATGTATATCTAAAATTGCCTCTGGACTGGTCGTTCCAATGCCGACGTTGCCTTCTTTGGTAATCCTCGCCCTCTCTGTCAAATCTCCTTCATTTCTTGTATAAAATCTTAAGTCTGTTTGAGGAGCAGTTGAGGAAGCGTTGTTAAAGACAGAAG
>JAGXOH010000007.1 GCA_023659985.1 Candidatus Falkowbacteria bacterium LH_S3
TTTTGAGTTTCAACTATATTTTAATTCAGTTTTGCGTTTTGAACTTTGAGTTTTGCGTTTTAACTATATTTCATTTAAATTTTGGATTTTGGATTTTATTATATTAAATATTATGATTAAGCATTTTTTTCAAGAATTATTTTTGGTGTTATTGGCAGCAATTATCATTTTTAGCGTCCTGGAATTGATTTGGCCTCGTATGGTTTTGTCCTATATTAATATAAATTGGTTATTGCTCGGGTGGGTGGTTAGTGGTATAGTAATAGTAATTATCAATCGGCAACAACCACAAATTAAAAAATAAAATTAGGAGCTTGTTAGGAACTTGTAACCAGTAATTAAAATTGTTACTATGTCTATTTCTAAACTATTAAATCCCAATTCTATCGCTGTCATTGGTGCTTCCTCTAACAAAAATAAATTAGGGTGGCAGATTTTAAATAATTTGGTCTCAGGCGGGTATAAAGGAAAAGTTTATCCTGTCAATCTTAAAGAAAAGACCATAAAAGGGATAAAAGCATATAAAAACATTAAGGATATAACAAATAAAGTTGATTTGGCAGTAATAGTAATACCGGCTCAAGCTGCGTTAAATGTTTTAGAAGAATGTGGTGATAAGGGGATAAAAGATGTGATTGTTATAAGCGCCGGGTTTTCAGAGGAAAAAGACAAGGGAGAGCAAAGAGAACAAACTTTGATTAAGATAGCTAATAGATACAAGATGAATGTATTAGGCCCTAATTGTTTAGGTTTGATAAACAATATTTCTGGATTAAATGTTACTTTTGCTAATTATAAGAGGCAAGAATTAACAAAAGATAATAATATTGCCTGCATATCTCAATCCGGTGCCTTAGGAAGTGCTATGTTAGATTGGTCTGTAACTAAAAATTTAGGGTTGTCTTATTTTATAAGTTTAGGTAATAAAGCGGTATTGGATGAAAATGATTTTCTTGAATATTTGCAAAACGACAAAAAAACAAATGCGGTAGCTCTTTATTTGGAAGAAATTGTTCGCGGTCATCTTTTTATGGAAAAAGTATCCAAGATGTCTTTATCAAAGCCTGTGATTGTTCTTAAATCTGGGGTAACGGATAGTGGTAAAAAAGCATCTATATCTCATACAGGCAGTTTAGCTGGTTCTAAGCAGGCAACAGAGACCGGTTTAGCCAGATCTGGCGCTATTGAAGCTGATTCTCTTAAAGATTTTTTTGATCTTATACGATTTTTTAATCAAAAAAATGTTTCTCGTGTTGGGGATATTTTTATTGTTTCCAATGCAGGAGGACCTTTGGTAGCAGCTGTAGATGAATTGGAAAAAAACGATTTGGAATTAGGAGAGTATACTCCTAAAACAAAAAGAGTTTTACAGGAAAAAATAAAGGGGATAACCTCTAATATAGATAACCCCATTGATATAATCGGGGATGCGGACGCGGATAGGTATGAAACGGTTTTACAAGAAGTTTTAAAAGATAAAAATGTAGGAAGCATTTTGGTTATTTTAACTCCGCAAACAGCAACTCAGCCAATTGAAACAGCTAAAAAAATATTAAAATTAAAGCAAAATTATAAGAATAAATTAATATTAACGAGTTTTATCGGAGGTGAGAAATTGCAAGATGCAAAAAACATTTTACACCATGGCAGTGTTTTGGATTTTGATTATCCCACAGAAGCTTTGTATTGCTTAGGCAAATCAAAACAATATACTAATAAAATAAAAAAATTAAAAGTATACTCAGGGCAAAAAGATAAAACAAAAGCGGATAAATCCGGACAAATGGATTATATTGAATCATTTTCTTTACTTGAGAGATTTAGCATACCTTCCATAGAAACTAAGATTATTAAGTCTATCAAAGATATAAAAAATATTTCTTTTCCGACTGTTTTTAAGGCAGTTGGTCCTGAGATTGTTCATAAAACAGATAAGAACTCTTTGGTTTTAGATATAGAAAACAAAAAGCAAGCTGAACGCGCTTTTGATTCTCTGTCTTCTTTTTTGGAAATAAGTGATAATTACTGCGTGGCTCAACCAATGATTAAGCAAGGAGTTGAGATGATAGTAGGATTTAAGCGAGATGTTTCTTTCGGACCCATATTACTTGTGGGAGCCGGAGGTATTTATACCGAAGTATTAAAAGATATTCAAACTGAAGTAGATGATATCAATTTATCACGAGCTATGGTTAGCATAAAACAATTGAAAATCTTTCCTCTTTTAACAGGCGCTAGAGGAGGAATTGGGTATGATGTTAAAGGATTAGCTAAAACTCTTGTTAATTTATCAAAATTAGCCAAACTTCATCCTGATATCAGCGAAGTGGATATAAACCCTTTATTTGTAACCAAGGAAGGGGTTGTGGCTGTTGATCCCAGGATAATTTATTAATTTTTTGTATTTTTAAATTTTAACAGCCTGTTTTTTATTTTTTAATGTCAATTAAGTATTTGTTAACTAAAAAAATAAATAGCATTACCATAGCGGCTACTTTAGTGGGTTTATCTTCTCTTCTGAGTAGGGTTTTAGGTTTTTTAAGAGACAGAATTTTGGCTGGCCAATTCGGGGCAGGGCATGACCTGGATATTTATTATGCTGCTTTTAGGATTCCAGATTTAATGTTTAATTTATTGGTATTAGGTGCTTTGTCAGCCGGTTTTATTCCCATATTGACCGGCTTAATTAAAGATTCCAATTGCGGGAAAAAGGACAATTCAAATAAGGAGGCCTGGATATTGAGTAGTAATATTTTAAATTTGTTAGTGATCACTTTATTCGTTATTTCAGCTTTAGGCGCGATATTTGCTCCTTATCTTATGAAAGTGGTTACCCCTGGGTTTTCTCCTGAAAATCAAATGTTAACTGCCAATGTTACCAGGATAATGTTTTTATCTCCCATATTTTTGGGCATATCCAGTGTTTTAGGAGGTATTTTGCAATCTTTTAAAAGATTTTTTATTTATTCTTTAGCTCCTATTATGTATAATATCGGGATTATTTTGGGAGCTTTGTTTTTGGCTCCAATATGGGGTGTTTATGGTTTGGCTTGGGGGGTGGTATTAGGGGCTTTTTTACATATGGGAATACAACTTCCTATGGCTTTTAAGATAGGATATAGATACAGACCGATAATTAATTTAAAGAGTAAATATATAAGAAAAATAGGAATAATGATGGTGCCCAGAACTTTGACATTAGGAATTTCACAAATAAATCTTTTAGTAATAACTATTATAGCTTCTACATTAGCCGGAGGGTCTATTACAGTATTCAATTTTGCTAATAATCTTCATTTTTTCCCAGTAGGAGTATTTGGTATTTCTTTTGCTATTGCCGCTTTTCCTTCTCTTTCAGGCGTGGCTTTTAACCGTCCAAAATTAATAGCCAATTTTTCTAGTACTGTTAGGCAGATATTATTTTTTGTTGTTCCGTCTACAGTATTTCTACTTACTCTGAGAGCCCAAATTGTTAGGGTGGTTTTAGGGGCAGGTAAGTTTGATTGGGAAGATACGGTTTTAACTATTCATACTCTTAGTTTTTTTGCTATCGGGTTGTTTGCTTATGCCCTAATTCCTTTGCTGACAAGAGTTTTTTATGCTCGTCATAATTCTAAAACTCCGTTTTTTATTGGTTTGTTTGCCGCAGTGGTTAATATTTCCGCAGCTCTTTATTTTTCTGGGGTTTTCGGAGTGGCTGGCTTAGGCTTGGCTTTCTCTATTTCAGGAATTATTCATTTTATGTTATTATGGATAACTCTTCATTTGGAGCTTAGAGGTATGGATGAAATAAGAATTTTAGTGTCAACTATAAAGTTTTCTGCTGCCGCTGTTATGGCAGGCATTACTGTTCAAGGGGCAAAATTGGCAGTATGGCCGTTTATTGATATGACTAAATTTTGGGGGGTTTTTACTCAAGCGGCTGTGGCTGGTTTGTGTGGATTTATAGTTTACCTGTTTATATGTTTTGTATTGAAGAGTGAGGAATTTTATGGATTTTTGGCAATGATTCGTAAGCGAATACCTTGGAAAAAGATAAAAACCGGTGATCAAGGAGAAGCAAGAGGAATCTGATAATTTGCTTTCAGCAAATTGTTGAAAGTTGAAAGTTGAAAGAATAAATTAAATTAAGCAAGCTTAGAAAATTTGCTTTCCCCCAAATTGTTCAAAGCTCATTAAATTAAGCAGAGCTTAATTGTTAAAGTTGAAAGTTGAAAGTTGAAAGAATAAATTAAATTAAGCAAACTTATAATAATTTTTACTTTATGGATAATTTAATAAGAAATTTTAGTATAATCGCCCATATTGACCATGGCAAATCAACTTTGTCTGACCGGATATTGGAGTTGACCAAGACCATTGAGGATAGAAAGATGAAGGATCAGGTTTTGGACAGGATGGATCTGGAAAGAGAACGAGGGATAACTATTAAATTGCAACCGGTAACGGTCCACTACAAAGGGTATGCCTTTAATTTAATTGACACTCCAGGCCATGTGGACTTTTCTTACGAGGTTTCTCGAAGTTTGGCTGCGGTAGAAGGAGTTATTTTATTAGTAGATGCCACTCAAGGAATACAGGCTCAAACTTTAGCCAATCTTTATTTAGCTATGGAACAGGATTTGGTAATTATTCCGGTTGTAAATAAAATAGATCTTCCGGCTGCTGATGTGGATGCTGTAAAACAGGAAATTATGAATTTATTAGGGTGCTCAGGGAAAGACATAATAGCCACTTCTTCTAAAACAGGTGAGGGGGTGGGTAAAGTTTTAGATGCTATTATTGATGAAGTTCCTGCTCCAGTAGCTCTAAAAAGAAGAAATAATCATTTACGTGCGTTAATTTTTGATTCAAATTATGATATATACCGAGGAGTGATGGCTTATATAAGAGTGGTTGATGGCGAAATTAGGACAGGTCAACGTTTAAAGTTGTTGGCTACTGATGCTAAAAGTGAAGCTTTAGACGTAGGGGTTGCTGCCCCGGATTATAAATCCATGGGAAAATTAAAAGCCGGTGAAGTAGGATATGTGGTTACTAATTTGAAAGAAGTAAGCGAATGCAAAATAGGCGATACTTTAACCTTAGAGAAAAGCGTGGATAAGATAAATCAGCTTAAGGGGTATGAAGAGGTGAAGCCAATGGTTTATGCCGGTATTTTCCCAAAAAGTGGAGAGGATTTGCAATCATTAAGAGATGCTATGGATAAGTTAAATCTTAATGATGCTTCTTTGGTTTTTGAACCGGAACATTCAGATAGTTTAGGATTTGGTTTTAGGTGCGGGTTTTTAGGGGTGTTGCATTTGGAAATATTTAGAGAGCGTTTAAAAAGGGAATATGGCCTTGATGTGTTAGCAACTATTCCAAGTGTTGCTTATAAAGTCCATCCAAAAAACAAAGATGCTTTTTTTGTTCGCACTCCGCAACAATTTCCCTCTCAGGCTGATACAACAAAAATAGAAGAGCCTTGGGTTAATTTAGAGGTTATAGTTCCTCAAACTTATATAGGCGGAATAATGGAGTTTGTTCAAAAAAGAAGAGGTGTGTATAAAAATACTGAATATATTTTTACTGCTACTAAGGACAGGGGCGAGCCCAGGGTTATTTTGCATTATAAGATGCCTATGGCAGGGGTATTGACAGATTTTTATGAAAAAATAAAAAGCATTAGCTCAGGTTATGCTTCTGTTAATTATGAATTATCCGATTACAACCAGGCAGATGTGGTAAAAATGGATATATTGGTAGCTGAACAAAGAGTGGAATCTTTATCTAGCATTGTTTATTCTAATGAAGCGTTTCAAGAAGGAAAAAAAATTGTTAAAATATTAAAAGAGACTTTATCAAAGCAAATGTTTGAAGTTAAACTCCAAGCTGCTATTGGAGGAAAAATTATAGCTGCTGAAAAGTTGTCTGCTATGAGAAAAGATGTTACAGCCAAGCTTTATGGCGGAGATGTAACCAGGAAAAGAAAACTGTTGGAAAAACAAAAACAAGGAAAGAAAAAAATGATGAAAGAGGGTAATGCTAATGTGGATATACCCCCTGAAGCATTTGTAAGGATTTTGAGAAGGTAAAAGGATTAAAGGTAATAATTAATAAAATCAGGAGATAATATTTTAAATTTTTAGAAAGTGTTAAAACTCTTTTTCTAAAAATATTTTTAAAACTAAGTTATGAAAAAGAAAACCAGACAAAGAATATTATGGAGCATTATAGGTGGAATAGTTATTTTTTCTATGGTGGCTTGGACAGCTGGCTTAGCGTTTATGATGTAGGTATAATCCGTTGCTTTGTTTAATAATCGTTACTCTTAATTTTAGAAAGTTTAACATTGGAATAATGTAGCAATGGAATAATGGAATTTTCATGCAAAAGAATTGGAATATTTTGGCTCCTCCTCACAAAGAGCTATTTAATAAATACCCTAATCTTCATTGGGTTGTTTTGCAATTGCTTTATAATCGGGGAGTAATTCAACAGGACCAACAGCAACAGATAAAAGATTTCCTAAATCCAGATTTTAAGAATCGATATGATCCTTTTTTGTTAAAGGATATGGAAGATGCTGTTGATTTAATTGTTGACCATATAAAAACACAAAAAAAGATTTTAATTTACGGTGACTATGATGCAGACGGTATAACGTCTGTTGCTTTGTTATCTAATATTTTAAAGAAATTACACGCTCAGGCAGATGTTTATATTCCGGATCGGGTGAGTGAAGGGTATGGCTTAAACAATGAGGCAATAGATGGATTTGTTGCTAAGGGGGTGGATCTTATAATTACGGTTGATACTGGTATTAAAAATAAAGAAGAAGTGGAGTATGCCCAATCTTTGGGAATAAAGGTTTTGGTTACTGATCATCATATACCGGCAGAAGAAGAATTGCCTAATTGTTTGATTATTAATCCTCATATAGGTTATGAGAATTACCCTTATAAATATTTGGCAGGCGTAGGAGTGGTTTTTAAATTGATAAGCGCTTTGATAAGTAAAACCAAACTTTCAGCTGATGATAAAAAAACATTATTAAAGAGTGGGTTGGATTTGGTGGCAATTGGCACTGTAGCTGATTGCGTTCCTCTTAGGGATGAAAATAGAATTTTAGTTAAAGAAGGCCTGAAAATATTGAATAATACTAAGCGTTTGGGGTTACAGGCTTTGATTGAGGCATCAGGATTAAACAATAAAAATAAAAAATTAGAATCTGGCAGTATTGGTTTTCAATTAGCTCCTAGATTAAATGCTTCTGGAAGATTGGGAGGTACTGAAGATGTTGTTGATTTGTTACTTACCAGAGACGAAAAAGAAGCAACCAAAATAGCTCAAAATTTAAATCAAAAAAATACACAAAGGCAAAAAATAACCCAAGATATTGTTTACTCCATTGAAGCAAGTCTTGAATTTGAAGAATGGGATAGTGAAAAGATAATAATAGCGGTAAATCACTACCCCGGAGAGTGGAGTGAAGGAGTTGTCGGGTTGGTGGCAGGCAAAATCTGTGAAAAATATTATAAGCCAACCTTAGTTATAACAAAAGCAGGAGATAAATATAAAGGATCTGGAAGAAGTATTCAAGAATTTAATATTATTGAAGCTATTAGTGGGTGTAGTGATGTTTTAGAGAAATACGGGGGGCATGCAGCTGCTTGCGGATTTAGTTTATCTGACTATAATTGGGAAAGTTTTAATAAGAAAATAAAAAAAATAGCAAAAAAAGAGTTAAAAGGAGTGGACTTAAAGCCTAAATTGAATATAGACGTTGAAGTGAATATCAATGACATTGATTATAATTTTGTCCAAGAACTAAGTAAAATGGCTCCTTTTGGAGAGGAAAATCCCACTCCTGTTTTTGTAAGTAAAAATATTCTTATTAAGGATATCGTTATTATGGGAACTGATGGTAGGCATATCAAGTTTCGTTTTAATGGTTATTGGGCTTTAGCTTTTGGTAAAGCTGAAGCTTTGAACAATTTTAAAATAGGAGATAAGGTGGATATTGTTTATTCTGTAGAGTTTAATAATTTTAACAATAATACTGAGGTGCAGATGAAACTTTGGGATATAAGAGAAGCTATTTCAAAAATTCAATAACCTAATGACAAATAGATCCTAAGAGTGATTAAATGTTAAATTTGAATTATGCCAAAAGAAACAGTTAAAAAATTAATTATCTATACTGATGGCGGAGCCAGGGGTAATCCTGGTCCAGCAGGTATTGGGGCTATTGCCTATGATGAGAAAGGCAATATTGTTTTTGAGGTTTCTGAATATATTGGAGAAACCACTAATAATCAGGCAGAGTATAAGGCTGTACTTGCCGCGTTAGGAGAAGCTGAAAAGAAGAAGGCAGAGGAGCTTTATTTTTATTTGGATAGTGAATTGATAGTTAAACAGTTAAATGGAAAATACAAAATAAAAAACAAGGGACTCCAACCTTTGTTCGTAAAAGTTTATAATGCTTGTCTAAATTTTAAAAGAGTGGAATGGAGGTATGTAAGGCGGGAGAACAATAAAGAGGCTGATAGGTTGGTGAATAAAGCTATAGATGAAAATTGAAATTAGAAAAGGGAAATTCATAACACTAAGAGACAATGAAATTATAACAGGGGTTTTTCAATTTTTTATTTTCCAATTTCTAATTTCTTTATATTCTCATCAGCAATACTTTGAATATATTTGATCTGTTTCCTACCTCTTTTATTTTTGAACAAATGTTTGAATCTACCTTGTATTTTTAAATATTCATCTACTTTTAGAGGATTATCTTCTACTTTCATAACATTTGTCAGTTTAGCGTTCTCATATTCTAACACTGGGTAAAGACCGGTTTTGGCGGCTAATTTTGCTACTTTAATAGATTGGTTGGATTTGATTTTCCAGCCTGGTATACAGGGGGATAGTATTTGAATGTAACTAGGACCTTTGGTTTGTTTGGCTTTTTTTATTTTATTTGCAATATCTTGTGGATGACCTGCTGTGGTTTGAGCTACATAATTTAGCCCATGTGCTAAGGCAAGGGCAAGCATATCTTTTTTTCTTTGATGGGATCCTATGGCGTCTATAGAGGAACCGGATCCAGCAGGTGAGGTGGTGGTGTTGGCTCCCCAAGGGGTAGCTCCACTAGCTTGGATACCTGTATTGGAATAAGCTTCATTGTTATAGCAAATATAAATAATATTTTCCTTTCTCTCCCACATTCCGCTGATAAGACCGAAGCCGATATCAAAAGTGGCTCCGTCTCCTCCTTGTGCCACTACTTTTATGTTTTCCAATTTTTGTTTTTCTTTTTTCGTTTTTGCGTGTTTAATCTTGTAATCAAGAGTTGCTCTAATTCCAGAACTAATAGCAGAAGCGTTTTCAAATAAAGAATGTATCCAAGGCATTCTCCATGAGCTTTGAGGATAAGGAGTGGTAGTTACTTCTAAACAGCCAGTAGCATTGGCTATAATAACATCTTCTCCTAAAGCATTAGCCACAGCTTTGGCAGCTATCATCTGGCCGCAACCTGCACAAGCTTTGTGCCCTGGAGCTATCATATTTTTATTGGTTGATTGTTTTTTTTGTTTGGATTTCATTTAAATTTTGGTTTTAAGTTTTAAGTTTTAGCTTTTAGCTTTTAGCTTTGAGTTTCAATCATATTTCATTTGACATTTGAGCTTTGGATTTTGGATTTCATCTAATTTTTGCGTTTTGAACTTTGAGTTTTGCGTTTCAACTATATTTCATTTGGCATTAGGATTTTGGATTTCATTTGGCATTAGGATTTTGGATTTTGGATTTCATTTGATTTCTTACTTTTTATTTATTATTTCTCCTCACATTTGTTATCAAGTGGATAGGTAGCGTCAGTGTATTCGCATTGTCCAAGTTCGTCATTTCCCAATTTACCGCACTCTTTTTCATCACAAGTAAGGTCACCAACTTCTCCGCATTCATCGCAACCAAAAAGGCATATAGTATCATCAATACACTTATTTGGATAATCACATTGTTCATCGCTATCGCATGTATCGCCCTCACTTCCATCATAACATTTATCGTATTTGCAATATGAGCCGTCTTTACAATCATCATCATTCTCACATGATTCTATTGTTGGGCCGCAGCATTGTTTATAGCTCTCCCCACACCAATCATTACAGCATTCACTGCAGTTAGGTTTGTCAGATTTATCATTATCAGTAGTACAAGACTTGCCATCGGATACACATCCCTCTTCAACTCCAAAATCCTTGGCCATTTTTAGTTGCTTGGTGTGAAAATTAACTAAGCTCGGATTTAGCGTATATAAAATACCATAAGAAGCTAAAGCTATGATTAGGCCTGCTAAGCTAGATCCGATCCAAGCCTTGGCGTTTTCTATACGACTGGGATTTCCTCCTGCTGTCAACCACAGTACTCCTCCAAACATTAAAACTATAGCTGCCAAAATTCCAACCACTCCAATGGCATAGTGGTATATCGTTTTGATATACTTAGCTATACCCGTGGTTCCTTGAGTGGGATCAACACTTTCAAACTTGGGAAAGGGGACTTGCAGATCATAAGAGCTAACTCCTCCAGTTTCTTCTGGCTCTTCCTCTTTGATCTTGGCGGCTTTGCATACTAAGGGTTCTGAATAGATTTTTCCTGTATGATGTAGTTTGTCAGGCAAGACTCCAGGAATTAAGCAAAAAAAAGCAATAATAATTCCAAGAAAAAATAAGGAAGCAATTCTAAACATCAAAGTTTTTTTTATTTTTTTCATAAAATTAAATTTTATCTTATTTGCATATGAAAATGTTCTTGCTTGATTGTTTTTGGGAAAGGGAGATTATGTCTTTGATCATTTTTTGGGTTATATCCCTTCCTCCTAAACCAACTACAAATCCTTGAATTTTGGATTTTAATTCATAAGTCGCCTTTAATGCTTTTACATCTAAAGCCAAAGGACCTTCTTGGCCTAAACTAATGGATTTATCCAGAACAGCTACGTTTTTAACTTTTTTAATGATATTTTTAATTTCTTCTTCAGGAAAAGGCCGATAAACTTTTACTTTAATAACTCCTACTTTTTTATAGTTATCTACCATTTCTTTAATGGTGCCCACAACCGAACCCTTAGCTATTAATATAGTTTGCGGTTCAGGTGGTCCGTAATATTCTATAAGTCCATTATCAAATGATTTATATTTGTTGTTATGATCTCTGTTTTTAGGTTGAAATATTTTTATGTATTTTTCGTATTCATTTTTTATAACTTCAGCACTTGTCATTATGTCCTGATGCAGTTTTTGGCGAATTTCCATATAATAGTTAGGGCTGGCAAAAGCACCCATAGTTATTGGTTTTTGAGGGTCTAATAATTTTGTGTTAGTATCAGCTTTTTTTAAAAGGAACTTTTTGATTTTAGAGGCATTGGGAATGAAAACCGGTTCATAAGAATGGGTTAAAATATAGCCGTCAATATTGATCATAACTGGCAAATTTAGCTTTTCCGCTATTTTGTAGGCAAGTATATGTTGCTGCACTGATTCTTGATGGTTTTCAGCAAAAAACATTATCCAACCGGCATCTCTAATGGTAACCGCGTCTTGGTGGTCGTTCCAGATAGTGATAGGAGCGGATACGCCTCGGTTAGCGCAAGTAATAATTATTGGTAGCCTCATACCAGCTATATTAAATAAAACTTCAGACATAAGAAGTAATCCTTGGGAGCTAGTGGCGCTATAAACCCTGGAGCCAGCAGAGCTGGCTCCGGCTATTATTGAAGCAGCTGCGAATTCACTTTCAGCCAGCACATATTCATAATCAGCTTTGTCATCAGCCTTGAATTGTGCCAAATCTTCCACAATATGGGTTTGCGGAGTAATAGGATAGGCAGAGATTACTTCTGGGCTGATATTTTTAATTGTATAAGCAATAGCTCTAGAGCCTTCAAGTATTTGCATAAGATTATTTTAAAATTCAAAGTTGAAAGTTCAAATAACAATTGAAATCTTAGGTGACTAAATATTAAGTTTGTAAATTTGTCATTTAAGCTTTTAATTTGATGTTTTTGTTTGAAATATTTTATTTATATAAAAGCTGCATTTATTTCTCTTCTAATTCCATTTTTATAGCTTTCGTTGGACACTGCTCTGCGCATAGACCACACCCTTTGCAATAATCATAATTGATTTTTGGTTTTTTATTACCGTTATTATCTTCTTTTATTTGAATAGCTCCTTCAGGGCAATTTTGAATGCAAGTACCGCATCCGACACATAAACCATTATCTACTTTTGGTTTATAAGTGCGCCATCCTCCGGTTTTATTATTTTTGGTACTTCCTGGTTTTGAGTTGATATCCATATTATTTTAATAACCAATGACTCCAGTAGTGGTAGTCAGGTTTGTTTTGTTTTTTGTTACTGGTGCTTAGTTTTTTTAGTAGTTTTTATTTATAAGCTTGTCTAACTGCTTTAATATTTTTATCTACAATATCTTTGCCTTTTTCATTGAATTTTTGCTTTATGGCTTTTTCCAATCCTTGAATACTTATTAGTTTGTTAGCTTTGGCAAAAGCACCTAAAGTGGTGGTGTTGGCAACGTCTTTACCTATGATATCTAAAGCAATTTGGGTAGCGTTAACAGTATATATATTTTTTAATGGAAGAGATAGGCCTAATTGATCTTTGTTTTTGCCAGTATTAATCACGATTTGAGTTTTTTTATCACAATCTCCTAAGATATCAGACCCTTTAAACAAGGAAACATCTAAAACCACTAAAACATCAGGGTTATATATTTGTTCCCTGATGCGAATAGGTTTATTGTCTATCCTGGCGAAAGATTCTATTGGAGCTCCGGTGCGTTCCACGCCAAAAGAAGGGAAGGCTTGGGACTGTTTGCCGTCTTCAAACGCAGAAATAGCTATTAATTCCGCATCTGTAACTACTCCTTGGCCGCCACGGCCGTGGACTCTGATTTGGTGCATAAAAGGTTGGAAATTTAAAATCTGAAATTAGAAAATATTGTGCCCAATTTCTAATTTTTATCTTTTTTCAGCATTTATTATCGTCTCTATAATACTAATAAATATTTTTCTCGGTATCTGTCTCTCTATTTTGTATCCGTTTATAAAAGTAGTAGGCGTTCCTTTGACTCCTAATTGCTTACCTTCTTGTTTATCTTTTTTTATTTCTTTTTTGTGTTTGTTATTCTTAAAGCACTTTTGGAATTTTTCCATATCCATATTTATTTGTTTGGCTAATAAGTTAATGGCTGAAGCTTGGGGTTTTTGATAAATTTTATCATACATAGGCCAAAAAAGACCTTGTTCTTCGGCACAACGAGCCGCTAAGCTAAGTTGAATAGCCTCTTTTGAAGTAGTAAAATCCCTGAATATTATTTTAACATTTTTAGCATAGTTTATGCCAATTTCTCTAATGATTGAATGCATGGCTTTAGATTTTGGGCAATCAAAGCTTGAAAATGTTACTACAGTAATTTCAGCTTCTTCATTGCCTATCCTGGGATTGTTTTTGTCTTCTAATAAATTTTTTTGTTCTTGCGTCATTGTTTCATTGCCTTCCTTTAGTCTATGTATTAATTCTTGGTGAGATTTTTTAGTTGTTGGCGCAGGTATGAATAAATTGGCAATAAAAAGAGCACAAAACAAGAGAACAAATATAA
Organism: Candidatus Falkowbacteria bacterium LH_S3; assembly: GCA_023659985.1. Classification (GTDB taxonomy): domain Bacteria; phylum Patescibacteriota; class Patescibacteriia; order Patescibacteriales; family JAGXOH01; genus JAGXOH01. Next base: position 13,666 of record JAGXOH010000007.1, read on the forward strand.
TAATTATTATTGCCCACCATTTTTTATACCATTTTTTATTATATCCAGACATTTAAGAGTTTGAAATATATTACAAATTAAGTTAATATAAATAAAGATTATTAAAATTATAACATAATTTTTTTAAATAAGGCAAAAGAAAATTTGCCTTCGGCAAATTGCTCAAAGCTCGAAGCTCAAAGCTCAATGAATTTGCTTTCAGCAAATTTAACGTCGAAAGCATTCTTACAGCTTACAGCTTACAGCTTTTGGCAATTTTCCTTAGGCACGAGGAAAATTTTTTTAAATAAGGCAATTCTTAGAAAATTATGAAAAATTACGACCACAAACAAATAGAACCTAAATGGAGGGATTATTGGGAGAAGGAGGAGATATACAAAACTCAAGAAAACAAAGAAAACCCCAAATTTTATATATTGGACATGTTCCCCTATCCCTCTGGGGCTGGTTTGCATGTCGGGCATCCTCGCGGTTATATAGCCACTGATGTTTCAGCCAGAATGATGATGCTGAAAGGGTATAATGTTTTACATCCTATGGGATGGGATGCTTTTGGGTTGCCAACTGAAAGTTATGCTATTAAAAATAAAGTCCATCCCAGAACAGCTACTGAACAAAATATCGCTACCTTTAAAAAACAATTGCAAAAAATGGGGTGTACTTATGATTGGACCAGAGAAATAAATACTACTGATCCTGAATTTTACAAATGGACTCAATGGATTTTTTTACAATTATATAAAAAAGGATTGGCTTACCAGTCTTATAAGCCAATAAATTGGTGTCCTAGTTGTCAAACCGGTTTGGCAAATGAAGATTTGGAAGGAGGAAAGTGCGAAAGGTGTGACACTGAAGTGGAGCAGAAACCGATGAGGCAATGGGTGCTTAAAATAACTGATTATGCAGATGTCTTATTAGATGATTTGGATAAATTGGATCAATGGAGTAGTTCTATTGTGGAAATGCAAAAGAATTGGATAGGAAGAAGTTGTGGCGCGAAAGTGAAATTTGAAATTAAAAATTGGAAATCAGGAGAAAAAAGTGAGTATTTGGAAGTATTCACCACTAGGCCAGATACGTTGTTTGGTTGTACTTATATGGCTGTAGCGCCAGAGCATCAGTTGATTGAAAATTGGAAATTTGAGATTGAAAATTGGGAAGAAGTGAGCCAGTATCTTGAGAAATCTAAGAAAAAGACTGAGTTAGAAAGAACAGCTGAAGACAAGGAGAAGACAGGGGTTAAATTGGAAGGAGTGGTGGCTGTTAATCCTGCTAATGGTAAAGAAATTTTAGTTTTTGTGGCTGATTATGTGTTGGTTGATTACGGAACCGGAGCTATTATGGCTGTGCCAGCCCATGACGAAAGGGATTATGAATTCGCCCAAAAATATGACTTAGATATTCTAAAAGTGGTCCAACCATCTAAGAATTATAAAGGACAAATTACAAATCCCCCAAGTAGAGAAGAAAGAGAAGAAAAATTCTATACTGGAGAAGGAACAAATGTTAATTCTGATTTCCTTAATGGATTGGAAACTAAGGAAGCTAAAAAGAAGATGATCAAATGGTTAGAAGAGAACGGTTATGGATTCACTGCTACTGATTATAAATTAAAAGATTGGGTCTTTTCTAGGCAGAGGTATTGGGGAGAACCTATTCCTATGGTTCATTGCCAAAAATGTGGAACCGTGCCAGCGCCTGAAGATGAATTGCCAGTAGAATTGCCAGAGGTAACCCATTATAAACCCAGTGGTACTGGAAAATCGCCTTTGGCCAATATTGGAGAGTGGGTCAATACAATATGTCCTAAATGTGGAGCTAAGGCAAAGAGAGAAACAGACACTATGCCTCAATGGGCAGGTTCCAGTTGGTATTATTTGCGTTTTATAGATCCTGACAATAAAGAGAGATTAGTAGCTAAGGATAAAGATAAGTATTGGTCTCCTGTTAATTTGTATGTGGGAGGAGCTGAGCATGCTTGCAGGCATTTGATTTATGCTAGATTTTGGCATAAATTTTTGTATGATATAGGAGTGGTCAATTATGAAGAACCTTTCAAAAGGTTAGAGCATGTAGGGATTATCCTGGCTGAAGACGGTAGGAAGATGAGTAAACGATACGGCAATGTTATCAATCCGGATAATATTATAGAGGAATACGGAGCTGACGCTATGAGGGTTTATGAAATGTTTATGGGTCCTTTTAACCAATCTGTTGTCTGGAGTGTTAACGGTCTTGTCGGAGTAAGGAGGTTTTTGGAAAGAGTTTATAGCTATGTGAATAGAATAATTGATAAGGAAAGCAATCCCTTAGCTAAAGAGCGAATTGATAAATGGATGAAAAATCAACAAGAAACACCAAAAGATTTAGCTTCTCTTCTTCATAAAACTATAAAAAGAGTTGAAGATGACATTTACAAGTTTAAATTTAATACTGCTATCAGTCAATTAATGATTTTTAGGAATGCATTAGACAGGAAAAACAGGGAAGAAAAGATATTGAGTAAGGCTGATGTGGAAAAATTTTTAATAATACTTTCTCCATTTGCCCCGCATTTGACAGAGGAACTATGGGAAAGATTGGGTCACAGTAAAAGTATTTTTTATGAAAGTTGGCCAGAGTATAAAGAGCAGCTTATAAAAGAAGAAAAAAGAGAAGTGGCTATTCAAGTGAATGGCAAGTTAAGGGATACTATGGAAGTTAAGGGAAATATTAGTAAGCAAGAAGCAGTGGAAGAGGCTGAGAAAAGGAAAAACATAAAAAAGTGGATGAAAAATAAAGAGTTAATTAAAGTTGTTTATGTGGAGGATAAATTGGTTAATTTTGTGGTAAAATAATTTTAATTTGTTGTTGCCGTCTTGAAGTGGACTTTTATTTTTGTGGTTGGCTGTGGTAAGTTTAAAAATTTATAGGTTAGTTAATAACCATTTTCCTGCCTCTTTTTTTAGGCTAAATTGAAGAGGGATTTCATCCCCGTTAAAATGGACGCTATTTAAAAATGTTTTTTTAGTATTTGATTGGGATGAGGAAAGTTTGGCTCCAGATAGAATATCAGCTAAAATATATCTACCTTCTTTATTTAAAAAATTTATAGTATAAATTATAGCTTGCTCCATTTCCGGTATAAAATAACAGGCCACTGCTTCAGCGCTTCCGTTGCGTATTTTTTGAGAGGTTTTTTTTATTGTTTCTTCAGCTGTTTCCATACTTAAACAGTCAGTAGAATAGGTCTTTCCTTCCGGAGTTTTTATTTCTTCTGTTTGATTTTTTGTATTAATACTTCCAGGCAAAAATTCTTTTAGTTTATCAATAGTTATTCCCAAGCTTAAATTTTTCATTATTTGAAAAGCATCTTTAGGCCTACTTAGAAAATATCTTAAATTGTCCTCAGGATTTACATACCAAGCTTCTCCGTTTTTTTCCACTTGCAAAAGTATTTTTCCTTGTTGTTTTTTTGCGAATTCTTGATCATTAGGAAATCTCCCGGTTTTTTTAAGCGGATTATAGCCGTTTTTTATTTCAGTTTTATCATTATAACCATTGCCGCTCGTATCTTGTCCATTGATATTAGTGCCTACAGCTTCTTCAAAAGCATCAGGTAAATCGTCCCCATCTGAATCTTGTCCATTCAGATAAGAGACAGCAGGTTGAATTTTATATAGGTTTTTGTTGGAAATACCCACTCCTTTTTGACCCATTATTTCCAAAGCATCAGATGGTCGCCCCAGGTAATACCTTTTTTGATCCTTTGGTGATATATACCAAGTCTCTCCTTGTTTTTCTGGGATCAAGACAATCCTACCTTTTAACTGTTTAGCATAAGAGATGTTTAAAAAAAGCAAAAATTGGCACAATGCTAAGTTGCAAACAAAAAATAGAACTATTGCAGTGGTTTGATTTCTCATATTTTTTTATTATAAAGAAAATATGCAATAAATTCAACAATTTGCCAAAGGCAAATTTAGAAAAATTTTCCTCGTGCCTAAGGAAAATTGCTCGAAGCTCGAAGCTCTAAGCTGTAAGAATGCTTTTTGAATTAAATTTGCTGAAAGCAAATAATATAGCCTTTGCTTAATTTAATGCATACTATAGTACTTACTATAGTAAGTACTATTTTTTATTAATAAAGATGTTTTGAAAATTTGTTAGAAAAGTTCTTTTAATGTTATAATATAAATAATATGCAATTCAGGAAATATTTTCTTAAAAAAACCTTTTTTTTATTAGCCTGTGGATCGGTTGTGGTTTTATTTTTGTTTTTTTCTTTTTTTTATAAAGATGGTTTGCTAAATTTTTTAGAAAATAAAAAAAGCCGCGACAAGGGTGAGCCGTTAACCATGGAAGAACTTAAAAATAACCAACAATTACAAACAACAGCTAAGGCAGCAGGTGGTCTTCCTTGGCAATTCGGAGGAACGGTTATTATTTATCAACCAGCTTGTGTTATTAGCAATATAACAGGTGATTGTCCGCTCACTTGTCCTATGTGCTCCACTATGGTGGGGGCAGCTTGCAATGGGTATGAAGAAATACAATATAAGCCTGCTATGGGGAGTATGCCTTCTATTCCGCCAGGTACTGTTTGCGCCCCTAAGGGGTTTCAATATAAAGGCGGAGTTCCTGCCCCAGGAGGTCAAATATTAGGGGGAGGCGCTTCTCCGCAGTTGCCTTGGGTTATCGGAGTTTCTCCACCTTAATTTTGATATTATTTTTTGATATTTTGCTAAATTTAATATGAATTTTATAAGAAAAACAAAAGATTTGTGTTCTCTTTACAATATAAAACCTGCCCATTCTTGTGGGCAAAATTTTTTAATTAAAAAAGATATTTATAATAAAATAATTGCTAGTGGAGATTTGACTTCAGCTGATACGATATTGGAAGTGGGGTCTGGCTTTGGGTTTTTAACATTTGAGTTGGCAAAAAAAGTTAACAAAGTAGTAGCTGTAGAGCTTGATGAAAAATTGGCTGTTGTCTTAGAGGATAGAATTAAAAAGAGCGGCTATAACAATATTGAGCTAATCAATAAAGATATTTTGTCCTTAAAACCAGAAGAAGATATATTGGATGGTGATAATAAAACTTATAAAATCTTAGCTAATTTGCCTTATAATATTACTTCTATTTTTTTGAGAAAATTTTTATCTGAAACACGAAAACCAGAATCAATGGTATTAATGATTCAAAAAGAGGTTGCTGAGAGAATTTTATCTAAACCCCCGGCTAGTGTTTTAAGTGTGATGGTTAACTTTTACAGTAATCCTTGTATAATAAGCTTTGTTAGCCAAGACTGTTTTTGGCCTCAACCACAAGTAGATAGCGCTATTATTAAATTGATTGTCAAAAAAGAAACTCCAAATATAAAGGAAGATTATTTTTTTCAATTAGTTAAGGCAGGTTATCACTGCCGGAGGAAAATGTTAAAAAATAATCTATCTTCTGTATTTAATATATCTTGCCAAGATGTTTTAAAAAAATTGAATTCAGCACACATTAGCCCTAATGTTCGCGCTCAAGAATTAAGTGTTAAAGATTGGATTAATTTTTTTGAAGTATTTAGGGAAAATATGATACAATAAAAGAAATTTAAGATTAATCTATATGCCTTTATTTGGTAAAAAACAAGAATTAGAAAAAAATAAAAACACCAGGAATTTTACAGATTCAAGCTTAAATCGCAAAATAATATTTTTAAGCCTGTTTTTGTTTGCTGCTTTTGTTATTGGTATTGAATTATTGCAATTAAGAGATTCCATAAACAAACCGTTTGAAATATCTAATAATAAACAGGAATCTGTTAAAGAGTCTATTGGTGGAGAGCCTGTAAGCCAAGATACAGATGGAGACGGTCTTAGTGATAAAGAGGAAAAAGAGATTTATTCTACTTCTTCGTATATGAAAGATACAGACAGTGATGGTATTAATGACAAGAAAGAAATAGACCAAGATACTGATCCTAATTGTCCTCAAGGAAGAGAGTGTAACAGTCAGTTGTCCAATATTGAAAGCGACAACAAAAATTCAAATCAAGAGGTTAATACGATTACAAGTATGGGGAGTAATAATTCTTCTCCCTCTTCTGCTATTAAATCTGGGGGTATGAAAGGCCAAAATTTGTCAGCTAAAAAGATTGATAAGCAAACTTTACAGTCAATATTAAAGGGCAAAAGTGATACAGATACCTTGAGAAAGGCATTAAAAGAGGCAGGTATGGATGAAAAAATGTTAAAACAAATAAGTGATAAACAATTAATGGAAACATATCAACAGTCTTTAAATAGTTTCCAGCAATAATTTTTATGCGTCCCAAAATTCCAATTGTTAAAGTTTTAACCATTATCTTACTGATGATAACTATTGTTTCCAGTGGTGTGTTTTTACCTACAAACAGTGCTAGCGGAGGGCTCTATCACGCCACTAGGGTGGTGAATGGTGGTATTCTACATGGTAAGAAGACACAAAAGAAAGTGGGGGGGGAGTGGATTACGACCTATGACGAGAAAACTAAAGCAGAGATGGCAGGC
>JAGXOH010000080.1 GCA_023659985.1 Candidatus Falkowbacteria bacterium LH_S3
ATAATAAATAGGTTCTACATTATATATCTAGTTTAGAACCATAAATATAAATAATATATCATAATTTATGGCAGCAACTGATACAATTGCAGATATGCTAACCAGAATCAGAAATGCTATGTCTGTTGGTAAGCGAGACGTTTTTATTCCTAAAAGCAAGATTAAACATGAGATTGCCAAGATTTTAGAAGGTGAAAAATGGATAAAAAAAGTAGAGACAGTGGAAGTATCCGGGTACAAACCAAAAACTAAATTTCAATACTTAAAATTAACTTTGAAATATAAAAAGAGTGGTAATCCGGTTATAAATAAAATAGCAAGAATTAGCAAACCAGGATTAAAGGTTTACGTTAATAAGAATGAGCTACCCAGAGTGTTGAATGATTATGGTATCGCTATAATTTCCACCCCCGGGGGAGTGATGACAAATAAGCAAGCCAAAGAAAAAGGAGTGGGTGGTGAAGTGTTGTGCAAGATCTACTAGGCGGCTAAATCAAGTTTAATTATTCTTAAAGGCAAGTTATATTTAAAGATATTGCTCTACTCTCTATTGCCACATTAAGTGTTTTTAAAAAGCAATTTAGCAATGAAGAGTAAAACAATAGAAAGCGTATGTCCAGAATAGGAAAGTTGCCAGTAAAATTTTCAGATAAAACTCAAATAAAAATTGAGAAAGATTTTATTTATGTTACCGGACCCAAAGGAGAATTAAAGCAAAGAACGCATCCTTTTGTAAAAATAGATAGTAAAGATAATGAAATCAATGTTAGCGTCCATAATCCTAAGGACAGAAAACAAAGAGCTTTATGGGGGTTGTATAGAAAATTGATTAGTAATATGGTTCAAGGGGTTGAGCAAGGTTTTCAAAAACAATTGGAAATAAACGGAGTTGGTTATAAAGTGGCGGTACAAGGAAGCGATAAGATTGTTTTGAATGTCGGATTTTCTTATCCAATTGAATATAAATTACCTGAAGGGATCTCTGCCTCAGCAGAAGGCAATATTATTACTATTAGCGGAATAGACAGGCAAGTAGTTGGAGAGGTGGCTGGACAAATAAGAATAATAAAAAAGGCAGAGCCATATAAAGGTAAGGGATTAAAGTATGTGGGAGAAGTAATAAAGAGAAAACAAGGTAAATCTACCGCTAAAGGCGAGTAATTATTAATTTTAAATAACAGTATTTAAACAGTATGGATAAGCAGAAACAAAAAACATCTCGGAGAAAGAGAAGACATCAGCGTATCAGGGCTCGTGTTCAAGGTACTGCCAAACGACCTAGGTTAAATATATATAAGTCCAACGCTGGTATGTATTTGCAATTAATAGATGATGAAAATAGCAAAACATTGATTGGCTTACATTCTAGAGAAGTTAAGAAAAAAGGAACCAAAACCGAGTTAGATTTTGAAGTGGGCAAACAAATAGTTGAAAAAGCCAAAAAAATAAAAATTGAATACATTGTTTTTGATAGAGGAGGCTTTTCTTTTCATGGCAGAGTCAAGGCAGTGGCAGATGGGGTCAAGGAAGGCGGATTAAAATTTTAAAAAATCAATCTAACATATAATATGGCGGAAGAAAAAAAGCAAAATAATACATCTGATGCTAAGCAAACAGGGGCTAAGAATGATAATAAAAGCGTAAAATCCACCTATGCCGCAAAAATGAAGTCTAAGAAAGGGGCAAAGACTAGAAATGAAAATAAAGATGAATTTGAACAAAGAATTTTGGATATTGATAGAGTAACCAGGATTATGGCTGGAGGCAAGAGAATGAGTTTTAGAGCTTGCGTGGCTGTTGGAGATAAAAACGGTAAAGTCGGTATAGCTTTGGGCAAGGGCAATGATGTTACTGTAGCTATAAATAAAGCGGCAAAAAGAGCCAAGCAAAATTTGGTAGATATCCCCATAGTTAATGATACCATTCCTCACGAAATTTTTAATAAATATGGAGCCGGAAAACTTCTTTTTAAACCGGCAAGCACTGGTAAAGGTATTATAGCCGGAGGAATTGTGCGGACTATTTTAGAGATATCTGGGGTTAAGAATGTAAGTAGCAAGATTTTAGGGACTGATAATAAAGTTACCAATGCCAAATGTGCCATTGATGCCTTTGGCAAACTTAAGAGGAGCAATACTGCTGAAGAGGAAAAGAGCAAAATTAATCAAGAGGAGGGGAAAAATAAATAAGCGATAATAATATGGTTTTAGCATTGCACAATACATCAAATAAAAAACAAATAACAAAAGACAAAATTCGCAGAGGCAGAGGGGATTCTTCTGGATATGGTAATTATAGTGGTAGAGGAATAAAAGGACAAAAATGTAGATCAGGATCCAGTGGCCTTTTGCGAATAGGTATGAAGTATAGATTGATGTCTCAAACCCCCAAGTTAAGAGGGTTCAAATCTTTAAAACCCAAGGCAGCGCCTATAAATTTAAAAGATTTGAGTAGTAATTTTCAAGAAGAAGATACTATAAGCCCTGAAAAATTACAAGAGAAAGGATTTATAAAAAAAGTTAATACTCCTGTTAAGATTTTAGGGGATGGTGA
>JAGXOH010000081.1 GCA_023659985.1 Candidatus Falkowbacteria bacterium LH_S3
TTTGGATTTTGGATTTCATTTGGCATTAGGATTTTGGATTTTGGATTTCATTTAACAATTGTTATTTAAAGAAAATCGGAAAACATCTCTACTTTTTTATATGCCCTCTTAATTTTTCAGCTGTTAAAATTTTGTTTATCGCGATAGCATATGCAGCCTGACGCAAGGTAATTTCTCCTCCTCTTTCCTCGTATTTGTTATAAACTCTCTGCCAATTAGTTTTCATTTTTTTATCCAAAAGATTGCGTAAATAATCCTCATCCAAAATTTGCCCAGTACGATTTTGCGCCCATTCAAAATAGCTTGCAATCACTCCTCCGGAATTAATTAAGATATCCGGGATTATTATTTTCTGCTTGCTATCCAATATTTTATCAGCTTTGTAATTTATAGGTCCGTTGGCTAATTCTAAGATATAGCTTGCTTGAATTTTATTTGCGTTATTTTCAGTAATTTGATTTTCCAGAGCTGCCAATATTAAAATATCTACAGGCAATTCCAGAAATTCTGCATTATTAACTTTTTGACCAAAAGAATAATCATTAACGGAATTACCATTTTGCTTAAATTCAATTAATTTCAGAATATCAAACCCTTCTTTTTTATAAATACCACCCTTACTGTCAGAAACGGCTGTTATTTTAAATCCATCTTCAAATAATTTTTGCGCTATAAAATGTCCAGCATTGCCAAATCCTTGAATGGCAACGGTTAAGTCTTTTTTATTTTCTAAAAACTTACTAACCATTTCCTTAGTCACCAAATATCCTCCTTGAGCGGTTGCATCGCTGCGTAATTTAATACCGCCAAGTTCAATTGGTTTCCCAGTAATCATTCCTGGTTCGCACTGTCCAACTCTTTTTTCAAATTCATCTAACATCCATGACATAATTTGACTGTTGGTATAAACATCAGGGGCCGGGATATCTTTATCTTGGCCAAGATATTTATAAAAAGCGCCAATATATTTACGGCTAACTTCTTCCAATTCAGACAAATCAGCTTTTTTAGGATTAAATTTAACTCCGCCCTTAGCGCCACCATAAGGAATATCAGCTAATGAATTTTTTAACATCATCCAAAGTGATAGCGATCTAATTTCATCTTCATTTACTTCCGGATGGAAACGAATGCCGCCTTTTCCTGGTCCAAGCGCTTGATTGTAAATAATTCTCCATGCCGGATATTTTTTGTTGTTAATATCTAATTCTGTATAGTTAACTTGTTTTGGCTCTAAAAGTATTTGTATTTCTTCGTCACTAATATTTTCTATTTTTTGAAGGTCTTTTAGACGTTTTAAGTTATCATTAAAAATACTCATATATTTGGTTTAAATATTAACTTTTTATAACTTAATTTCCAATATTTAACGCAACAGTGTTGCTGTTAATTAATTAAAAAACATCAGGCAAATTTAATGAGCTTTGAACAATAAGCAATGAGCAATTTTGGGGAAAGCAAATTTTCTAAGCTAAAGGTATTAGGCGATTTATTGAAAGCAAATTTTCTAAGCGAAGTTTAATTTTTTTGGAGTCCAATATGTATCTGAACTTATTCAAACTCTTCGCATCAACGCATCAAATTGTCAATTCAGCAGATGCTTTTCATGATACTTTTTTATCTTTTTATTCTATCTTGCGAATCATTGTTATTTAAAAAAAGTCGGAAACGTCCCCTACTTTCTTTCAACTTTATCGCCGGCTTCCAAATTAAAACAAGAGTCTACATATCCATCTTTATTAAAATAAAACCTCTTTTCTACAAATTCGCCTCCAAGCATTTTATCTAGCCAATACTTATCATCATCCCACATTTTCTTCCAAGGAATTTTTTCTTTACTAAACCACCTTAACTCTCCTTCACCTTTATCTGCCGGGATACCCCTAAAGTCACGACAAACAAAAACGTAACTATAAAAATTATCTTCCGGCTTATAAGGAAAAATAAACTCCAATTTCCCCCATAATTCAGTTTCTATGATTTTTACTCCGGTCTCTTCTAATACTTCTCTTTTAACACATGCCTTCGGAGTTTCGCCAGCTTCTATTTTTCCTCCAGGACCGTTCCATTTTCCTTTACCAAACCCCTTGCTTTTACATTGCAACAAAACTTCATTATCATCATTTATTAAATAGCAAATAGTGGCTTTATTGGGAAAATGCATAAAACTAAAAAATTATCGCCTGAAAATTCAATGAATAAATTTTAACTTGCTATCTAATTTTAGGCGATACAATATATTTTTTCTAAACTACTGTGTCCCCGAGAAGAATCGAACCTCTATCTGAGGCTTAGGAGGCCTCTGTTCTATCCGTTAAACTACAGGGAC
>JAGXOH010000082.1 GCA_023659985.1 Candidatus Falkowbacteria bacterium LH_S3
GGATTTTGGATTTTGGATTTCATTTAATTTTTGGTTTTGCGTTTTAAGTTTTGAGCTTTGAGCTTTTGTTTTGAGTTTCAATCATACTTCATTCTTTTCTTTTCTCCTTTGTATCCGGTGCCGGCCGGAATTAAGCAACCGATAATAACATTTTCTTTCAATCCCTCTAAATAATCTATCTTTCCGCTAATAGCGGCATCAATTAGCACTCTAGCTGTCTCTTGAAAGGATGCAGATGATAAAAAGCTATCAGTAGTCAGAGATGCCCGAGTAATACCGCTCATTAGCCTGTCAGCAGTAGCTTTTTTTTGTGTTTTTGAATTTTCTCTTGCTAAAACGCTTTCTTCAACAATTTCTCCAGGTAATAAATCAGTGTCACCAGACTCTTTTATCATCCATCTGGAAAACATTTGTCTAGCTATAATTTCAATATGCTTCTCGTTTAATGGTTGTCCTTGAGAAGAGTATACATATTGGATTTCTTTAATAATATACTTTTGAACATCTACTTTACTCTTTAGCTTGTAAAGTTGCCTCAAATCCAAACTCCCATCTGTCAACTGATCACCTTTAGTCACATTATCTCCGTCATTAATCAATACTGATGAACCCTTAGGAATCATTAATTCTTGAACTTTCTCTTTTTCTTGAACAACTTTTATATACTTATCTCCTACCTCTACTACTCCACCCTCCTCAACTTTAACTATTTTATTTTTTCCCACTCTGAATAGTTCACTTCCTTTGTTAACTTTGTCTCCATCTTTAACAGATATCTTCACCTGCGGATTTTTAATAGAAGAGCTTTTATCAGCTGAAAGCTTAACTTCGTTTATTGCTTCAGAGTAATAATATTTATCACTATCTATTCCTTTATAATATATTTTTAATATTTTAACTTGAGGATTATCCACTAACATCTCTTTACCGCTTTCATCCACAATGGTTTTATGCTCTGATTCAACTTTAACTTTTCCATCCACTTCTGAAAGTATAGCTTTTTTCTTAGGTGGTCTGGCTTCAAAAATTTCCTCCACCCTAGGCAAACCTTGAGTGATATCTTCTCTACCAGCCACACCACCGGTATGGAATGTTCTCATAGTAAGCTGAGTACCTGGTTCACCAATGGATTGAGCGGCTATAATACCAACAGGAGTGCCTATTTTAACTGGCCTATTAAAACCCAAGTCATAACCGTAACATTTGGAGCATACTCCTCTAGGATTATTGCAACTAATAGTGGATCTAATAACAACTCTATCAATGTTTTTCTCTTTTAATTTCTCCACTGATTTTTCAGTGATCAATTCTCCTGTCTTCATTAAAGTTTTTCCCTTGTTATCCAAAAAATCTTGAGCCAAATATCTGCCGATTATTCTCTTAAAAAGATTAATGCCCATCTCTTCACTTTCTTCCCTGGTTACCACTATACCCTGGCTGTCCCCGCAATCATCATCAATAATAATAACATCTTGAGAAACATCCACTAAACGCCTGGTCAAATATCCTGCGTTAGCGGTACGAAGAGCCGTATCTGACAAACCTTTCCGAACGCCATGGGTGGAAATAAAGTATTCCAGCACTCCGAATCCTTTTTTAAAATTACCCTTAACAGGGAGTTCAATGATGCCTCCGGTAGGAGAGGTTACCAAACCCTTCATCCCCAATATCTGTGTTAGCTGTGCCCAACTCCCCCTAGCTCCGGATTCAATCATAGAGTAAACAGGGTTACTTACATCTATACAGGATTTACAAATATCAGTGATCTCTTCTTTGGTATTGCTCCATAACTCAATAATATTGGCCGCTCTCTCGCTATTTGTTAACAACCCGTCTTCATATTGTTGCCAAATTTCTTCCACTTTTTTCTCTGATTTCTTGATCATATTTTCCCTTTCATCAAAACTGGGAAGATCGTCTAACCCCCAAGATAAACCACTCTTCGTAATGATATTAAAGATCCTGTCTTTTAAATTATCCAAAAATTTAACAGTTTCTTCTTCTCGATATATATATAAACAATCCCTAACCAGTTTCTTTAAAACACCTTTATCTATCATTTTATTAATAAATCTTAATTTTTCCGGAAGTATTTTATTAAAATAAATTCTGCCTACAGTGGTGCGAATATTCCCTAATTCCAAAGTATTGCAGATGATAGGTTCTTGCAATTCCACAACTTTATGATCATAAGCCAATAAAGTCTCTTGTTCATCAGCAAAGTGCTTTAAATTTTTGTCTCTGGTATCTTCTGATCCGGATTTGAAACTGCTAATATAATAAGCTCCCCAAACAATGTCTTGATTAGGTGCTACTA
>JAGXOH010000083.1 GCA_023659985.1 Candidatus Falkowbacteria bacterium LH_S3
GTAGCAAAACTTGGGGAAACACCTGGTGTTAAAGAGCGAAGCGGGGAAACACCGAATGTTGAGGAGAGCTTTGGCGCTGTCAAATTTGTTAAAATTAAACGCATTACCCACCTGCCACCAGAACAAGTTTATGATATAGAAGTTCAAGGAACCCACAACTTCGTAGCTAATGGCATCATCGCCCACAATACTTATCTTTCTTCAAACGTCGGCATCGGCACCACCAATCCTTCCTACGCTCTGGATGTAGCAGGTTATGGCCAATTTGCTCAACCTGTAACTGTCGGCACCCCAACAGCAGACTCCCATGCCACTACTAAGAGTTATGTAGATTCAGAGCTCCAAAATGCTACTACCACAGCAGAAAACACCTATGTCAACGAATCTGGCGACACCATGACTGGTGCTTTAGATATGGACAGCAATGACATCAAAACCCTAGGAAACCTAACTACCTCAGGAGACCTGGGCATAACAGGAGGTAATGTAGGCATCGGGACGACGAATCCGAGTGAAGAATTAGAAGCTGTAGGGACTACAGAACTCTATAGTAGTGCTAGTAATAATAATATGCTTCGGATTATAAAACCGGTAAATGATCCAAATAGTCCAGCGGCACTTTTGGTTGCAATGGATAATGATGATGAGGATGTTGCAATTGAAGTTAGAGGGAATGGTAATGGAACTGCTGTTGACACAACGGAGGATACACAATCTTCTTCAGATATGAATTTACAGATATGGTCAAATGGAAACATAAATACCAGCGGCGACGTTGGCATTGGCACCACTGGTCCTTCCTACGCTCTGGATGTAGCAGGTTATGGCCAATTCTCCCAACCCGTAACCGTCGGCACCCCAACAGCAGATACTCACGCCACCACCAAGTCCTACGTGGATTCAGAGCTCCAAAATGCTACTACCACAGCAGAAAATACCTATGTCAACGAATCTGGCGACACCATGACTGGAGCTTTAGATATGAATAGCAATAATGTTTTAAATGGGTCTATTTGTCCTGACGGAACTTGCGATGTAAATAATTATGAAACTTTTGCCGCAAACGGAATCGGAACCACCAACATTTATGATGGTTCAGGAGGAGAAGTTGATTTTCAAAGTCAAGTCAATTTTAATAGCAACAATGTTAAATTCCCCGGGTCTGGCATCTGGAATAGCTCCGGCAACGTCGGCATCGGGACGACGGGACCAACCGCTGGGCTTCATATTGCTAATTCAACAAGTGATAGTAGACCAGACGTTGCTGGAGTCCAAATTAGTGGAGGAGATTCAACTTGGGCAAAATTAGAGCTTCAAGGTGGTGCTGATAATAGAGGTGGACATATTGATTTTTTAGAAGGACCTGCATCAGGTGATGATTACCATGGAAGAATAATATTAAGGCCGGGTGGCTTTAAATTGGGAACAAACGGCGGCGGAGAAAATTCTCTTGTTATAAGCAGAACAAATGGCAACGTCGGCATCGGCACCACCAATCCTTCCTATGCTCTGGATGTAGCAGGTTATGGTCAATTCTCCCAACCTGTAACTGTTGGTACCCCAACAGCAGATACTCACGCCACCACTAAGTCCTATGTGGATTCAGAGCTCCAAAATGCTACTACCACAGCAGAAAACACTTATGTTAACGAATCAGGCGACACCATGACTGGAGCTTTAGATATGACTGGCAACGACATCAAAACCCTAGGAAACCTAACTACCTCAGGAGATCTAGGCATAACCGGAGGCAACGTAGGCATCGGGACCACCAATCCGAGTACTGAATTACATATCACAGATTCTGGGAATCCTACTCTGTTGTTGGAGGATACATCATCAAATAATCAAGTTAGATACAGAATGAAAACGACAGACCACGATTGGGTCATGGGATTACATGGTGGAGCGGATAAATTTAAGATTGCAAGAGATACAGGGTTTGGCGCCGGGAATGATTTGTTGACAATAAACAATAACGGCAAGGTCGGCATCGGGACGACAAGCCCGAATGCGAAGTTAGATGTATCTGGAGGAGATATTCTCTTAGGAAACAATCAATTTTTACGAGGAAGAAGGGAAGCTGGTGGTAGTATATCAAATCTTATCGGCTATGAATCTTCTGGCCGAACTTTGGCAATCAGTGAGTATTCTACAGCGCCGAGTGAGGTAAGAATCTATACTCCTACTGGCTCAGGGCAAGGGGTTTCTATTCATGGAGACTCGTCAATTGCATTTTTTGAAAATGGCGGCAACGTTGGCATTGGCACCACTGGTCCTTCATATGCTCTGGATGTAGCAG
>JAGXOH010000084.1 GCA_023659985.1 Candidatus Falkowbacteria bacterium LH_S3
CTTATTTCCTTTATTATATTATTGTAAAATTCAAGATTATTTAAGCTGGCCAACCTATATCCTAAAGAATCCTTGATTTTGAACAAATGGTGTAAGTAGCTCCGTGTGTATTCCTGTAAATTTTTTATTTCGCTCATATTATTTATAGAATTGCTATCCATAGTAAATTTGTTATTCTTTATATTCAAAGATCTATAAAAATCTTTGGAGGCAAGCGGTTTACCGGTGAATTCAAACAATTTTCCATGCCTGCCCTCTCTGGTCGGTATTATACAATCAAACATATCCCAACCCATTTGAGAGCTTTTAACAATATCTTCTGGATTGCCCACCCCTAAGCAAAATTTTAAACCGTTGTCTGGTATAAGGTTAGCTGTATAATGTAATAATTTGGTATTAAATTTTCCCTGAGAATCAGTAGGCATAGCCCCAAATCCGTAGCCGTCAAATCCTATATCAATTAATTCTTTGGCGCAGTATTCTCTCATCTTCCGGTCTTTACCCCCTTGTATAACCGCGAATAATAATGGCCTTTCATTTTCTTTTATACCCCTTTTCTTTATTTGCTTGTCATATTCTGATCTGCATTTTTGAGCCCATAAAATAGTTCTTTGAACGCTTTTTTTAAGATCTTGACTGTTTACATTATTTCTAGGGCAATCATCTAAGCAAACCATCATATCAACATCAAGGTCAAATTGAATTTGGATGGATTTTTCCGGAGTAAAAGTTATTTCTTGGCCGTTTAAAGGGGATTTAAATATCACCTTATCATCTTCTATTTTTCCCATTCCAGGATGGCTGTGTATTAGGGAGAAAATTTGAAAACCCCCGCTATCAGAAAGTATGGGACGATCCCAATTTATGAATTTATGAATCCCTCCCATTTTATTTATAATATTGACTCCAGGCTGTAATAGTAAATGATAAGTGTTAACCACTATGGCCTCAGTACCGCTTTTTTCAAGTTCTGAAGATGTCAAAAGCTTTACTAATCCGCGCGTAGCGTCAGGCATAAAAAATGGGGTTCTCAAGTTCCCATGTCCAGTGTATATAGAAGTTGATCTGTTCATATATCTATAGCTATCTATTTTTGACTTTGAGTATATTCATTATAGCATTCTTCGGTTTCGCAAAAATTTCTATTCTCAATCCTTTGAGAGCACTGTTCAGCCGCTGAGTCTATTGGCAGCTGCTTGCATAAAGATGCATCTTTATGATTTAGGGCTTGATTGAAGTATACAAAGTATAAACAACTAGATTTAATGCTTTTACTGGTTATAGAATCGCAGATATCTGCATTTAATTGTTGCTTAGCTAGATGCTTGTAACATTGATCGCGAGTGTAATCGTTATCTATTTTTTGACATAGATTTGAATCTTTAGTGGTGGATGCTTTTTGATATTGCTTGACATCGTTTATCCGTTTCTCTTTTAATTCTTGTTGGCTATAGTTTTTGTCTTGATCATCTTCTTTCTCTTCCTGTTTTTGTTTTGTTTGCGAAGAAGAAGGGGTTTTATTAGTGTTGCTTCCATTCCAAAATGACCAAAATAACCAGCCGACACCTACTATCATTAATAGAATAACCAGTGACAGAATTATTTTTTTATTATTATCAGACATAAATCGGATTTATTAGTATAAACAATTAAGGAGATGGTGGGCTATAGGAGATAGTTACAGGCTGGGAAATATTAGGCACTAATTCTCCGGCATTCAATCCTCCAGGTATTTTGGCTATCCAAGAATTGATGCCAGAGTGGAAAGAGGGGGTAATGGTAATAGACCAAGAAGTATCCAATGGTGCTATATCAATGGCTCCGCCATCAGTGCAACAAGGCCACCACCTCCAATTTCCATGAGAACCTTTAGAAAATTCTCCAGGACGATCATCCGAAACCGCTAGTGTGGACATATTCCATCCGTTTCCAGAAAATGAAAAAATCAACATCACCGCCACTGCCGTCTACAGGTTTATCATGGATAAATCCTAAGGAAAGTATGTCGATAGCCGAATTAATATAGGCAAAAATAGCACTTCGTTTGTCTTTAACTACACTATATTTTGTTATATTGCTGGAAGCTCCATAATCGGTGCACATGGTATCTGGGTCACTGTCGTTACAAGCAGGGCAATTTCCTGCATAACAATAAAAGTTGGACATGGTTTTATTAGCAAAGTAAGGAGTGAAAGTTTTAGTCCAACTTCCTTGACTAATGGTTAAAATAACACATTTGCCATTATATTTATAACAATTATCACACAGATCCCCT
>JAGXOH010000085.1 GCA_023659985.1 Candidatus Falkowbacteria bacterium LH_S3
TGAAAGTTGAAAGAATAATTTGCCTTTGGCAAATTGTTGAAAGTTGAAAGTTGAAAGAATAATTTGCCTTAGGTATGGCAAATTTTGATCTATTGACACCCTGTCTTTAATATATTATATTTGAATTAGATTTTAGCACTCTATTTTATTGAGTGCTAATAAGAGACATTTAAAAATATACTTAAATTATAATTTAATTTTAATATAGTTTATGTTCAATAATTTTACCAACAAATCTCAAGAAGCCATAGTCAATGCTCAAATAATAGCTCAAGATAATGGACAGCATAATATTGAAGCATCACATATTTTTTTATCTTTATTGCAACAGCAGGAGAGTATGGTCAAACCTATTTTGGAAAAGATGGCGATCAATCCGGATAGTGTTGAAAACCAAGTGCTTAATGATATAGAAAACCTGGGTAAAACGGATATGGAAAAATCAGGCGAAGCTCAACCCGACGAGGGCTTCAGTACCGTGCAGGGGTCAGCCGAAGTTGCCTTGATATTGGAAAAAGCGAAAAAGGAAGCTGACCAGATGAAAGATGAATATATTTCCACCGAGCATATATTCCTATCTCTTATAGGGACAAAATCCAGGGTTCAAGAAATATTGATTAAATTTAATATAGAATACGAAAAAGTGTTAAATATCCTTCAAGAACTTAGGGGCGGACAAAAAATTACTGATCCAGAGCCAGAAAGCAAATATCGGGTCTTGGATAAATATACTATTGATTTAACCGAGTTAGCTCAAAAGAAGCAGTTAGATCCGGTTATTGGACGAGATGCGGAAATACAAAGGGTTATGCAAATTTTGTCTCGAAGAACTAAAAATAATCCGGTATTAATAGGAGAGGCAGGCACAGGCAAAACTGCTATAGTGGAAGGTTTGGTTCAAAGAATGATAGTCGGAGATGTTCCGGAAAATCTTAAGGATATAAAGTTGGTTAATCTGGATTTGGGAGCTTTAGTGGCTGGAGCTAAGTTTCGAGGTGAATTTGAGGATAGGTTAAAAGCTGTACTCAAAGAGGTGAATGCTCAACAAGGTAAAATTATATTATTTATTGATGAAATTCATACTTTGGTCGGTACCGGTGCCAGTGAAGGAGCTATGGATGCTTCCAATATTTTGAAACCTGCATTGGCTCGCGGTGAATTAAGGGCTATTGGAGCTACCACCACTAATGAATACCAAAAGTATATTGAAAAGGATTCTGCTTTAGAAAGAAGATTTCAGCCCATAACAGTGGCAGAACCAGATATTGAAGATGCAGTGGATATACTTAGAGGATTAAAAGAAAAATATGAAGTTCACCATGGAGTGCGTATCACTGATGACGCTTTGGTGGCTGCTTCAAAATTATCCAGTCGCTATATCTCAGATCGATTTTTACCGGATAAGGCGGTTGATTTAATAGATGAAGCTGCCTCTTCTATGAGAATGGAGGTAGATTCTACTCCGGAAAACATTGAAACCAGGAAAAGAAAAATTAAAAAACTGGAAATTTCAAAAGCAGCCTTACAATCCAATAATAACTCTAATAAAAATACGGTTAAATCAAAAATAAGCAAAATAAATAAAGAATTAGAGGCGTTAAAAGAGGAAGTTGATCAGCTTGAACTGCATTGGAACAATGAAAAGAATATAATTTCCAAGATTAGGGAGTCTAAAAAAAGAATTGATGATTTACAAATGCAAGCCGAAATTGCTGAAAGGAAAGGAGATGATTTGATAAAAGTGGCTGATCTCAGATATAGCTTAATTCCTCAACTTGAACAACAAGTAAAAGAACAAGAGAAAAAATTAGCTAATATTCAAAAAAAAGGCCAATATATCTTAAAAGAAGAAGTGGGAGAAGAAGATGTGGCTAAAGTCATATCCAAATGGACAGGAATTCCTGTTTATAAAATGCTGAAAAGCGAAATCAAAAAATTAAGCAAAGTTGAAGATAATCTTAAATCAAGAGTTATCGGTCAGGATGAAGCTATTAAATCCGTGGCTAATGCTTTAAGAAGGTCCAGGGTGGGTGTTAGTGAAGAGGATAAGCCCATTGGGTCTTTCTTGTTTGTGGGTCCGACTGGCATAGGAAAAACTGAATTAGCCAAAACATTGGCAGAATTCATGTTTGATAATGAATCTTCCTTAATAAGGCTAGATATGAGCGAATTTTTAGAAAAACATAGTGTAGCTAAAATGATAGGAGATACCACCGGCAATAAAGGTTATTTAACAGAAGCTGTTCG
>JAGXOH010000086.1 GCA_023659985.1 Candidatus Falkowbacteria bacterium LH_S3
AAAATTACACAAATTAATTAAAATTTAGGTGTTCACTTTCATATGATATACAACCATTAACCATCTTAGGAAGGTAAATAGTGTGGCAGATTCAAGAATGAAGAGAATCTTCATCCAGCCAATACTCGACTCCGCGTAGTAGTTCGAAGATAAGATGGAACTCATGCCACTACGTGAAACTGTGATGGCCTGATGAATCTTACACCTCAATCAAACCAGCCTCTCGTATATTCGCCAAACGAATTCCTATGAGAGGCTTTTTTTATAAAAGCACTAAGTAATTTGCCATCAAAGCATTAAATTTTTCAAGCTCATTTTTCTTAAAAAATTTACTGTACAGAATTTTTGGAGGCTTCTCGTCGCCGCCGCGAGCGGCGAAATGCGTTCAAACTATTTTAGGAATAGAGTGCCAAAACATTTGCAGAATTTTTTTATTGGTGTAATATTCTTAAATTAGTTTAACCTTCATTAAAATTACAAAATAAATTTGTTCAGAATTGATTCACACTATATTTTATAAAAGGAAATTTTATTAATTGTTTGTATCACAAAAAAATATGAAAAAAACAAAAATAGTTACCTATTGAATAAATTCAGATAGATTGGACTCCAAAACAACTAAAAAGTAGATACAACCTAGGATTTAAGTTTTATAATTGCAGAGAATTTGATAGATTGGACAATTATGCTTGTAAATATAATTGTAGATTGTCAAAGAAGCAAAACAAAGACTAAAAATATTAAGATTTTAGAGGGAGTATAGTTTAGAATCTGAAAGAAGAATTCATTCAGCTTGGCAATTATACCTCTGATGTGAGAGAATTTAATTATCGTCTAACTGAATGGCTTGTTGAATATACCTTTGTCCGACCTCACCAAACTCTTGGATATGACACTCCTTGGAAATTTTATCAAAAAAACATAAGGCATTACCAATGTAGCCATCTCGTACAATTGCTTGACACGGAAAAATAAAAGATTAAATTTCAAAATCTAAATCCTCACGGCAGTGCGAGCGCTCTTATCGGAGTAGGGAGCATCGGAAAAGTCAAAAAAAGGTGGATCGGGATCTGGAGAACCAAGCTGAGCCAGTTGGAAACCATGACATGGCCGTCAATAGAACAAGTTCCTAATTGGCAGGAGGTCGAGTCTTTGCCGGGAACCTCGTCTATAACCTGATTAGTTTGTTCAAGGTATTTTATGGCATAAGTAATTTGTTCTTCAGGTGTCATTCCTGTTTCGTTTTGATAAATAGGATTTGTATTTAATATTTCAAGGTATTCCCCTGCATCTTTTCCGACTTCCAGCTGTTTTCTCCCCTTTATTTCTTTACCCTCGCCTTTTCTTAGAATGATAGGCAAATCTTCTATGAGCATAACATTAAATCCGCTCTGTTTTCTTAATATCTCCTGCTTGGTTTTTCCTTGGTGGTTTTTGGAGAATTTTTTAGGGAAGTATCTCAATCTTTCTTCTATGTCAGCGTTTTGATAACCTTCACGGATCGTAATTGGCTCGTCTTCATCAAAATTCAGATGTTTATCAGGATCAGAAGGTTTTTCTTTAGTTGCTAGTAGTTTTCCTTCTTGATAGTGCTTTACAAGGACTTGCTCGTATTTTTCTATCAAATCACTTAACTTCATTCCAAAGGGGACAATGAGAAGCTGGTTAAATCCTTGCTCAGTTTTAGATTCTAATATTTCCTTGTTTTCCTTGACTCTCTTGACTATTTCCTGATAACTAGGGAAAGCGTATTCCTTATTATCTATAGCTTTTATTCCCATCTCTCCTGTTGAGAGTTTTTCTAACATACCAACTTGCTCCAGCATTTCCTTTTGGTTTTCATACTGCTTTTTCAACTCTTTTTGCGGTAAATTTTCAAATGGCCAGAGTTTTTCAGAAAGAGCATCCCGTTTTTGCTCCAATTCTACTTTTAATTCCTTAGCTTTTACCAGATTTCCTGTTTTAGTTGCCTCTTGATGCTCCAAATCAAACTCTTTTTGAAGAGTTTTTAAATCTTCTAATTCTTTTTTTATTTTCTCGCATTGGATAGGCATAATTAAACTTTTGATTGAATTTTTTTAATATATCACAAAAGATATGTTTTGGACAAAAATGTACTGTTGCAGGGTCAAGGTTACACTTTGGGGATAATTAATGTTGTTT
>JAGXOH010000087.1 GCA_023659985.1 Candidatus Falkowbacteria bacterium LH_S3
AGAGAATAAATCCAAAAATTAATTAAAATTTATCGGTATGAAATTTTTAAATTGCTCAGAGGTATGAAATTTCTAAATTGCCTTGACAGGACATTAGCTAATGTGTATGCACATTAATCACAAGTACTTGACATAAATGACCCGTCAGATACACTATAATTATATTTTTAGAAAAAAGGCACTGTCTAAGGTTTCGTCCTTAGGCGGTGCTTTTTTATGTAGTGCTATTCTATTGCTTAAAGATTAATACTTGAATAAAAAAAGAATATGTCTATTTTAACAAACAGTGCAACAGATATTATATATCAAAAAAAGCTTGAGCGTTCTTAGTGGATATATCAGCTATCTTCTCAATTGAAGTCTTTCTAATTTCGGAAATTCTCTGAGCTACATATTTAACCAAAACTGGCTCGTTTCTCTTTCCTCTATATAGCTCTGGTGTCATAAATGGGCAATCAGTTTCCACCATAAATCTATCTGAAGGCATTTTTCTTATCAAATCATCCCATTGCTTGCTAAAAGTTATCAAACCGGTAAAGGATATCATTAAACCCAAATTAAAATATTGCCAAGCCAAGTCTTCATCTCCGGAAAAACAATGCATTACTCCCCAAGGTCGATCACTTGGCAAATATCTGGAATATTTTTGCTTAAAATCCTTTAATAAACTCAACATATCCAAGTGAGCCACCCGACAATGCAACATAACCGGTAAATCCAGTTCTCTAGCCAGAAGTAATTGTTTTACAAAAACATCTTTTTGTAATTTCTTTATTTCACTTAAATTATCATTTAAACTTATATAATAATAATCCAATCCTACCTCCCCGATAGCCACCACTTCATCAGCATTAGCCAATTTTTCATAAATATCATGATTAAATTCTTCTGCCCTGGTTTTAAATTTTATATTGTCTTCCTTCTCTTGAGCAATTACTTCTTGTAAATGAATGGGGTGTAACCCAACTGCCGCATATACGCCTTTTTCATATTTATTGGCATAATCTATAGCCCTCTTGGATGTTTTGTATTCAGCTCCCACTATAATCATTTCAATGCCGTCTCCTAATGCTCGTTGAATAACTTCATCTCCGTCTTCCTTAAATTGATTAAAATTTATATGAGAGTGTGTATCTATCAATTTCATAAATTTTATATTCAATTAAATTTTAATGATATCTAAAAACTCAATCAGCCTCCGAATACACGAAAATGGAGGCAGATAAAAATTATTTGACACAAAAAAGTTAGCCTAAAAAGACTAACTTTTTTTAAAATTTTACCATTTTTCTTGTTCTTGTGCTTATTCTTGATACTGATCGTTTTCATTGGTTTCTTCATCTTCAGACCCCTCATATTGGGTATTGGCGCCTTTGACAGAAGATGTTTGTTGTTGTTCGGTTTCTTCTTCTGTTTCCATAGAAGATTTAGTCTCTTTAATTCCCATGCCTTCAGACTCCTCATCTTAAATATCAGCGCCTTTGTCAAAAGGTGTCTGCTGTTGTTCGGTTTCTCCTTCTGTTTACATAGAAGATTTAGTCTCTTCGGTTTCAGTCTCTTGAGTTGACTGGCTATTTTCTCCGGAATTTTCTTGTTCTGAATTCAAATTGCTTTGCTCATCTTGGGAAGAAACTTGACCCTTAGGAGCTTGAACAGATTCATTGGACTTTCCTCCAAATAATTTTTTTAACCAACTGAACATAATTTTTAAAATTATAAATTATAAATTATAAATTTAACTTGCAAATGACAAGTTACAAAAACCCCTCCCTGTTAGACATTTGCAAATTTTTGGATGGATATTTAATGGTAACAATATTATTAAAAATATTATCACTATTTTTTAAAAAACGCAATAGATAAAATTTGCCTTATTCAAATGACTACATAATAAATAAAAAGTAAGAAGTTTTAAGTTTTAAGTTGTAGCTTTGACATTTGACATTTAATTTGACATTTATTCATTTGGATTTCATTTGTCATTAGGATTTGGTCATTTGGATTTTATTAAGTAGAAGTTTTAAAGATTTAAGTTGTAGCTTTGACATTTGACATTTAATTTGACATTTATTCATTTGGATT
>JAGXOH010000088.1 GCA_023659985.1 Candidatus Falkowbacteria bacterium LH_S3
CGTTAATTTTTTAGTTAAGTTTTGACAATATTCTTTGTGGGATTCTCCTACTGATATTATTCTAACTTGTTCAGGTGCCAACCATAAAGGGAAGGCGCCGCTGAAATGTTCAATTAAAAGAGCTAAGAATCTTTCGTAAGATCCCAATATTGCTCTGTGTACCATTACAGGGTTTTCTTTTTCACCTTTATTGTTAACAAAAGTAAGGTTAAATTTTTTAGGGGTGGCAAAGTCTAGTTGTACAGTCGGTATTTGAATTTCTTTACCTAATGAATCTCTGAACATAAAATCCAATTTCGGTCCATAAAGAGTGGCTTCGCCCTCGCATTTTTGGGCATTCAAATCCATTTCTTTTGATATTTCCCCTAACATTTGTTCGCAAGTATTCCAATCTTCAATGTTGCCGATATATTTGTCTGGAGAGTTATAGTCACGCAAGGATAAGGATACCCAGTGGTTTCCCCATAGTCCTAAAGAAGTATAGAATTCTTTGATTATGTTGACCATATTTTTGATCTCTTCTTTAACTTGGTCTACTTGACAAAAAGAATGTCCGTCTTCCACAGTAATAGCTATAACTCGGTTCAATCCTCCGATCTCTCCTGGTTTTTCCGCCCGGTATTGTTTTTCAGATTCCATGTATCTAATAGGTAGATCCTGATAAGATCTGGTTTTGGAAGCATAGATTTGAGTTTGATGAGGACATTGCACTGGCTTCATGACATATTCTTGTTTATGAGCAGAGGTTACATGAAACAATTCCTCTGCAAATTTATCAGCATGACCGGAAAGTTTATAAAGATCTATTTTAGCCAAATGAGGAGTTATAACTTTTTCAAAACCGTACCCTCGGCATATTTCTTCCATTCTTTTTTGTAGCCTTTCTTTAATAAATGTTCCCTTAGGAGTAAACATGGGTAAACCTGGTCCTACCAGATCGGAAAAACAGAAAAGGTCCAATTCTTTACCTAGTTTTCTATGATCTCTTTGCCCCGCTTCCTCTACCAATTTTAAGTATTGGTTTAATTCTTCTGAGGTTTTAAAAGCCACACCATAAATACGGCTTAGCATTTTGTTTTTTTCATCCCCTCGCCAATAAGCTCCAGCCAAGGAGGTTAGCTTAAATGCTTTAGGATTTAATTCTTTTGTTGATTCTATATGAGGACCTTGGCATAAATCTTCAAAATCTCCTGATTTGTAGTAAGAAATTTCTTTCTCTCCTTGGCTTTTTAATTCTTTAATAAGGTCTGTCTTATATTCTTGGTCTTTTTGTTTTTCTTCTTGAATAGCATCCTGTATATTCTTTTCTTTTCGGGTGAATTCCAGATCTTGTTTTATTAAATGCTTCATTTTCTTTTCTATTTTGACCAAATCTTCTTCTTTTATTTTTTCATCTTCAAAATCAATATCATAATAAAAGCCATTTTCAATAGTAGGGCCTATCCCGAATTTTGTTTTCGGATAAAGCTCTCTTACCGCAGCTGCCAGAATATGAGCGAAAGAGTGGCGGATTTTATTTAATTGTTCATTGTTTTGATTTGTTTGGGACATAAGAGTAGAGATTATGGATATACAAATGTGCTTTTTTAGATTTGTATAGATTTGTAAATTCGCGGTGAAAAAATTAAACCCCGTGCCGGTACATTAAATATTAAAAACATTCAATGCACCGGGACGAGGTTTGGCTCGCGGTTCCACCCAGTTTCTCTCCAGTTAGTATTGAGGAGAGCTCTTGGCGCTCACTTTCCAAATTAGTTTGAGATTTATTATCTCAAATATCCTAAAATATTTATCTTTGGATATCATGGTTGGTAGCCATGACAATCTTTAGAAAAATGAATAAGATTAATTGTTTTTATTAGTATAACATTAATAAAATCCTAATGTCAAAATCCTAATGCCAAATGAATTTCAAATTACTAAATGACAAATTAAATATCAAAACTTAAAGCTAAAAACTAAAAACTACAACTTAAA
>JAGXOH010000089.1 GCA_023659985.1 Candidatus Falkowbacteria bacterium LH_S3
TTTTAATTCAGTTTTGAATTTTGAGTTTTGGTTTTGCGTTTTGAACTTTGAGTTTTACGTTTCAACTATATTACTTACTTAGTTACCTACGCTTCCCGGCGGCGTAGCTTCCCCATTTCTATATTGCGCGGGCTATGACATATTGATTTTGCCTATTGCAATTGTTATTATAGGTATGGTAAGATATTATTTAAGGAAAAGATCTTTAACCTTAAAACAAATATTAAAATCAAATAAACAATAATTTTTATATGAATAAATATATGAATAAAAAAAATTTAGTATTATTAGGGGTTTTGGCTATACTTTTAATTGTTACCTATATTTATCAAGGCCCTTATCAGGATTGGAAGAAAGGTCAAGATAATAATTTTTTGTCAGAAGTTAATATTGAAGATTTAACTAAAATAGAAATATCCAAGGCAGAGGCGACCACTACAATTGCTTTAGAAAAGGATGATCAGGGTTGGAAATTAGCAGGTAGTAAAGAGTTTTATATAAAAGATAACATAAATAAAGATTTGAAGCAGTCCTTAGAAGACGCTAAAAATAGTGAATTTGAGATAATAAGCTCTAACAGCGATAATAAGCAAGAATTTGAAACAGGGAGCAATGGAACGATAGTAACTTTTTATCAAAATGGTGGAAACAGTATAAAATTTGTAGTTGGTAAATTAGGACCTAACTTTAGTAGTTCTTATATTTCTCGGCCCAAAATTGATGAAACCTATTTGGTAAATACTGAATTTTCCAGGGTTTTTAATAATAAACATTGGGTAGATTCTGCTATTTTTAATGATGATAAAAGTGAAGTCTCCAGACTCAGATTTCAATATCCTGAAACAGAATTTATTGTGGAAAAAGAAGGAGAAGAGTGGAGCGGAATATCTCCTTACTCTTTTAATGTTTCTCAAGAGAAAATAGAAAAGATATTGGATGTTATGACAAACTTAAATTCTGCTGATATCCCTGCTCAACAATTTAAAGGAACCGGACTGGAAAAGCATTTGATTATAGTAGAGGCAAGTGGAGAAAATTTAAATAATACTTTAATGATCGGAGAGAAAAATAAAAAAGATTTATACTATGCAAAAAAAGCAAAAAGTGATAATATATACTTAGTAAAAGAAGAAGATAGAAATATCTTAAAGCAATCGATTGAAGATTTACGTTAGTCAATCCATCCACGTCTATTTGAGAAATTAATGTAGGGACGTGGGATTGAAAATATATTAAAACCCCGCCCCACGGGTGCCCCGTCGGATATATTCGGCGGGGTTTTTTGTTGTCCTAAAAAATGATATGATAAATTTGCCTTCGGAAAATTGCTCAAAGCTGTAAGCTGTAAGAATGCTTTCAGCCTTAAGCTTTCAACGTTCAACGTTCAACTTTCAACAATTAAGCTCTGCTTAATTTAATGAGCTGGATTAATACAAGCAAAAACATCTATAAAAAATAGTACTTACTATAGTAAGTACTATAGTATGCACTATTTTTTTATATGCAATTTAGTTATGATATTATAAATATTGTGGTTTATACTTTTAAGAACTAAAATATAATAGATATATAATTTATTTAATATATTTTAGCCAATTATATATCTGAACTTATTCATTTAACTACTTTTTATTATGTTTAGTTTTGATTTTATTACAATTGGCGGAGCCACAGAGGATATCACTTTTCATACCGATGAAGGAGTGATTATTGATGATGGACAAGATGTCAATAAGCAAAAATTATTGGCATTTGAATATGGGGCTAAGATAAGAACTGATGAAGTATCTTCTACATTCGGAGGCGGGGCTGCCAATTCTAGTGTGTGTTTATCTAATTTAGGTTTTAAAGTTGCCATTGTATCTCCGGTAGGGGGCGATATAAGAGGACAAAAAATAATTAATA
>JAGXOH010000008.1 GCA_023659985.1 Candidatus Falkowbacteria bacterium LH_S3
CTCTTACTTTTTATTTATTATTTAGTCATTTACTTAATAAAATCCTAATGTCAAAGCTCAAATGTCAAATGAATATCAAATGACTAAATGTCAAATGTCAAATGAGACATAATATACTAAAATCATTTTTGAATTTTAATTTGTTATTTGGATTTTGGATTTCATTTGTCATTAGGATTTTGGATTTTGGATTTCAAAGCTCAAATGTCAAAACTTAAAGCTAAAAGCTAAAAACTACAACTTAAATAAACTTACGCCGCCGGGAAGCGTAAGTTGATGATGAAAGTAAAAAATGGTATTTGGAATAATTGTTTTAAGTGTAAACCGCAATACATACTTTAGTATATACTAAAGTACATACTAAAATGCATACTAAAATTACTCCAGCAATAAGAATAAATATCTTTTTAATTATGATACCTCTTTTGTTGTTGTGTTTTTGTTTTTACAAAAAAACGCTTATAACTTAACACAAAATAATAGAAAAAATAAGGAAACCCAAAAAATACAGACAACAAAACCACATAATAAATTATTATCCAGGCTAAACTAACATCCACTTGTATAAAAGCTAGTGGCAGATCAGCCATTACCTTCCCTATCCAAAGTATGTAGCTCAACAATAATTTAGCAGGTAAAAACAAAACCGCACCAAAGGCAGGTATTAAAAATCCGGCTACCATACCCATACCAATAGCCACCAAAACAAAGGGTAAAGTCCATAATACCATTAAATTAGCTAAGGGAGCTATAAAAGATACCTGGGAAAAATTATAAGCTATAACCGGAGCTATTACCAACTGTATTATAGAGGTTATGAGTATAATCTGAATTACCGCGCTGATGATTTTATTTTTGGCAATAAAATCAATGCGGGCAAACAATTTCTTTTTTATAACCGGATAAAAAAACAAAATGGCGGCCACAGCTAAAAAAGATAGCTGAAATCCAATATTGCTAACTAATAACTTGGGATTTACCCAAAGTAAAATAAAGGCGGCTATAATCAAAAAATTACGAGCTTTAGGTAATCGCTTTAGCCTTAAAGCCAATAAAACTAAAAATCCCATAACCCCAGCCCTAACAGCAGATATGGGATAGCCTATCATAATTATATATAAAAAAAGAACTAAAACACTAAAGTAAAAAGAGCTATTCCTGGATAAACCTGCCAAAAGCATTACCTCAAAAATAATGGCTATTAAAATACTGATATGAAGGCCAGATATAGCAATTATATGACTTAGACCGGAACGAGAAAATGTGGTTCTTATCCTATCCGGGATACCATGCTTATACCCCAAAAACATAGCATTGGCTAAGGAAGCTTCAGGTTCTTCCAATCCTTTATTTATTATTGACTTAAATTTCTGTTTAAAAACCAATAATCCTGAATATATTTTTTGCTTATGATTTAGCAAATTGTTTCCAGAGATTAAAGTAATTTTAGGATAAAAAAATAAAGAATAAATTTGTTTTTGGGCTAAAAATTCATCATAAGCAAAACCTTGAAACGGTTCTGGTTTCTGCAATTTTCCGTCTACTATTAATAAATCTCCATAATGGTAAACAGGATAACGAGCTGTCGTAATCAATGCTTTTCCATTAATGATTCTTGACTCTCCGGCAAAGGTAATAATTTTTCCGCAAAAAGAAAACTGCTGATTATTAGCATTTAATTCAGGCTCATTGCAAATAGTTCCTTTTATTTTTACTTGCTGGCTATTATAAAAACCAAGGTCACAAGGTTGCATTCTTGGTATAGATATACTATATCTCCATAACCCTAAAAATAAAAACAGAATTATTAAAAAAATAATTCTGAGGCTAAATTTTCGCCAACAAATAACCGTGGCTACTAAAAATAAAGTTGCCCCTAAAAACCATAACAGTTGATACGCACTCCATTCCCTATTAAAGGAATGTATGGCTACTCCAAAAATAAAAAATAAACAACAAGCAAGAAAGATTTTGCTTTTGGATAACATAAAAAACGACCAACTACAGCCAAATCAGCCCCAGGCGCAAAAACAGAGGCTCATAACTGGCCACTAATTCTTAAAACTGCCTCAAGTATGCTTCAATAAACTCCTCAATATTTCCATCTAAAACATTTTCCGTATCATCAGTTTCATATCCGGTTCGATGATCCTTGACCATATTATAAGGATGTAACACATAAGAACGGATATGATTCCCCCATTCAGCAGATGCTACATCTCCGTGCAACTGCTGTTGCTTTTCTTCTTTCTCTTGAATTTCTTTTTGATGTAATTTAGCCTTAAGGAGCTCCATAGCATCTCGGCGATTCTGATGTTGACTTCGATGTGTCTGGCAAGCAGCCACAATTCCGGTAGGAATATGTGTTAACCGAATCGCGCTTTCAGTCTTATTAACGCTTTGACCACCTGGACCAGAGGAGCCGTAAGCATCCATTTTAATATCTTCTTCTTTGAATGTGGCATTCTCGTCCTTAATCTGTATTTGAGGAATGGCCTCTACCATAGCGAAAGAAGTATGCCTCATACCTTCAGAGTCAAACGGAGAAATTCGAACCAATCTATGAACCCCTGTTTCAGAGCGCAAATATCCATAAACCCAATTGCCATCTATTTTAATAGTGGCGCTTTTCAATCCTGCCTCATTGCCGAAATTGTGATTTAAAATCTTGACTTGCCAACCTTTTTTTCTCCCAAATCGCAAATACATCCTCTCTATCATCTCTGCCCAATCTTGAGCATCCACCCCTCCAGCTCCAGAATGAATGGAAAGTATAGCACTACTGTTATCATACTCTTCGGAAAATAAAGTATAAAACTCTAAAGCTTGAAAGTTTTTCTCTAATCGTTCATAACGTTTATGAGCATCTTCTTCAAAAGAAATGTCGTTTTCCTTTTGGGCTATGGTTACCAATTCCTCCAACTCAGTAA
This sequence comes from Candidatus Falkowbacteria bacterium LH_S3, assembly GCA_023659985.1. Lineage (GTDB taxonomy): Bacteria > Patescibacteriota > Patescibacteriia > Patescibacteriales > JAGXOH01 > JAGXOH01. Next base: position 2,931 of record JAGXOH010000008.1, read on the forward strand.
TATCTTTTTCAATGTTTTCCCATTTACTGATTTCAATGTTTAACTCCTCCACTCTCTTGCTAATATCCACGGCTCTGTCTTTATCATCCCAAAAATCCGGCTTGCTCATAAGCCGTTCTTTGTGTTTTTTTTCCTGCTTAAGAGAATCTATATCCAAAGATTTTTTTATCCTTAGAAATCTTTCTCTTAATTCCTCTAAATTTTTCAGCAAATTTTCCATAACTGCTTTTATCTTATTCTTTCAACATTCAACATTTCACTTGTTCAAGGTTGAAGGTTTTTGTTTCTTTCAATTTTGAACTTTGAACGTTCAACTTATGAAAAATTTGCCCGTGCCTATGCTAAATTGCCAAAAGCTCGAAGCTGTAAGCTATAAGAATATTTTTGGCATTAAATTTGCCAAAGGCAAATTTAATGAGCTTTGCTTAATTTACTTTCAACTTTCAACTTTCAACTTTCAACAATTTGCCAAAGGCAAATTCAATGAGCTTTGCTTAATTTTTTTGAAGTCCAAAATGTATCTGAACTTATTCATTCATATATTTCTTCCATGCTTAATTTATTATAAAATCTTTAATTCTTCTTTGGGCAAATTCTATGTATTTCTTTTCTTTTTCAATCCCAACCCACTCTCTGCCGAGAGCTTTTGCAACAACGGCAGTTGTTCCACTACCCATAAACGGGTCTAAAACTAAATCGCCCTTTTTGCTTGCCGTTAGTAAAACTTGTTGAATAAGTTTAAGCGGTTTTTGTGTTGGGTGTGCTTTCATTCCGTTTTCATCTTTCAATCTTTCTGGTCCTCTACAAATTGCAAAATTCCAATCAGTATCTTTCATTTGTTCCCCACCATTCATCTTTTTTAACAACTCAAAATTGAAAGTATAATTTTTGCAATTTTTATTTTTTACCGCCCAAATTAAAGTTTCATGATTATTTATAAATCTCCTGCCATTAAAATTGAGCATAGCGTCAATTTTTACCCAAATAACATCATTCAAAAACCATTATTTTAATTCAATCTTTTTCTATTCTCTGTCTTTGGTAAATAATTTTTCTTTGTTGAAACTTTTTTACCGCTTCTTTTCTCTAAATCCTTTCTTGCTTTACCTGCCACATTTCCACCCTCTTTAGCGACAGGTTTATTTTCGTTAAAACCTTGAGAATTTTTATTTTTAGCGATTTCTGTTGTTGACGTTTCGCCAAGCATCGTAAATATAATCTCCAGGTCATTCATGTGATCACGCAAATTTTTTCGTTTCAGTCCTTTGAATTTTTGATACTCGCTCGATGTCATTCCGAAAGTCGCTTTGGAAATTTCAGCGGTTAAAATTGCATATTCTTGTCTTTCTTTGACACCCCGATTTTTCCATTCGTTCGTCAGAGTTTCACGTACTTCAATGCCACGCATTCTTTTTTCTATCCACGCATTAGAATATCCCTTGGCTTTATAAAGAGCTCTTGTTCGCTTTGTTCCCAATTCGGGATCTTCGATTTCCTGTACTCTTTCGTAACCAACTTTCGCCAACCAGCGTTTGAATGGCTCAGCTTTTGGCGATGGAATTGATTGGATAATACGAAAAATGCCCTCTGTATTGGCGCTGATTATTTTCCTTTTTTTGCCATCTTTGGCAACCATTTCAAGTGGGGGACAATTTGTCCCCCAGTAGGAATTTAATTCTTTATCTCTTTTTCTCATCTTTTTTATATAATCCTTGACATCCACCGTATCGGTAAGCGCCTCAATGACATCCGCGACTGAAAACCACCATTCATTTTTATGAATAGTTTTGCGAATTTCCTTTCTTTGAAAAATAGCGATTTTTGTAGTTGTAATTTCTTTGTTCATCTTTGATTAAAATTTAATTTTTTCTAATTCCAATCGTTTGTTGTAATAATTAATAATTTCATCATAGTTTTTTACAACAAAACGATCTTTCAAAATTGAATATGGCTCTCGTTCTATCATCTGCTCGATTTTCAAGTGATGATTTTCTGGATGAAGAACTAAAAATTCGGTTTTGAACTCTTTCAATTGATATATTCGATTTAACGATTCGCCAAGCGTTCCGATACTATCAACCACCTCAATTACTTTTCTGGGGAATTGATAGCCTTTTTTATTGAACCATGTAACGTCAATGCGTTTTGCTATCTTGTTAATTTCAGAGTATGTAAATTCGGGGAATTCATTTATTGTTGTTAGCTGACGGATAAAAATGTTCGCTTGAAATTCTGCTGTTGAGTCCGTACAATAAGTATCAAATTGTTCATAATTTCCAAGTTCAACCATTATTCCTTCAATATAAGAATGCATACGGATTTTATCTTTCTTAATTTCTTCAATTTGTTTTTCCTGTTCGTACTCCTGTAAGGCAAATGTACCTAATCCAATCTGTTTGAAATTTTGCTTATTTTTAATTTCCCTATAAAGAACTCCACGAATACCCGCTTGCTATTTTTGCGATGATTTTGCGGCAGGATAATATTCCTCTATGTTATCATAGATATATTTCCATGAAGCAACACCTCCATTATCCTGCATCAATTTTTTTATTGCTTCTACTTTTGTCATATTATTGTTGTTTATGCTCTTATGTGTTCTCTTTATCATCAATTTCTACAATATCATCGCGATCAATATCCAAAGTTTCAACTATTGTCTCAAAAAACAAACCTTCCTTTCTTAATTCCTCACAAGTTTCAGATGAACATTTAATTTGTATAGTGATTTTATCCATATTTTTTAAGCTAATTGAAAATTATAATTAAAAATTTTTGCATTTTCGTTAGCGATTTTAATATAAACATTTTCTTTTTCTATCCCTATAAAATTGCGTCCGAGCTTTTTTGCAACAGCCCCAGTTGTCCCACTTCCTATAAAAGGGTCTAAAACAATATCTCCGGGATTAGAAGTTGCCACAATAATCCTATACAATAATGCCTCTGGTTTTTGCGTTGAATGAGCCTTTTTCCCATTTAGTTTGATTCTTTCTTTGCCATTACAAATCGGAATATACCAATCGCTTCTCATTTGTTTGTCATCGCCAAAAGCCTTCATGGATTTGTAATGAAAAGTATATTTTGACTTTTGACTTTTCGTCGCCCAGATTAATGTTTCTTGAGTGTTGTTAAACCTCGTACCCTTAAAGTTAGGCATAGGATTTGTTTTAATCCAAATTACATCATTTAGCGTCCAAAAACCTAAATCCTGCATAATCTTCCCGACACGGAAAATATTATGATAACTGCCTATCACCCAAATTGTACCGTCTTTTTTCAATACTCTTTTGCAACTCTTGAGCCAATCATAAGTAAATTGGTCATATTCTTCAAATGAAGAATATTGATCCCATTTGTCATTTACTCCATCCACTCTGGTTTGATTAGGCCGATAAAGATCACCCTGCAACTGCAAATTATATGGTGGGTCGGCAAAAATAAGGTCAACAGAATTTTCCGGTATATCTTTTAATATCTCTATGCAGTCGCCTTTGATAATTTTGTTTAGGTATTTATCCATGCTATCTCATTAAATCGTCAATTCTAACGCCCAACCCTTTAACAATTTTTACTACGGTTTGGATTGACGGTTTAGTTATTATTTTTAATTCAATTTCGTTAGCGTTGTATATGGAATATCACAATTGCGGGCGAGTGCGTCTTGCATTAATTCTTGTCTGTTTCGAAAAGCCTTTATTTTACCCCCCCCCCATCTCTTTACTTTATTTGTTTTCCACCTACCGAAGCGAAACACCACCACTCTGCTTGTTCAAAGTAAAGTCCAACAAAAAAATTTTCTTTTCCTTTTAGAATAAAAAACTAGTGTATGCAAATTAAAAAATGTAATTCTTGGCGGTGTATTTTGGTTAAAATCCGAATCTATTTTGACAAAAATCCGGACTGTAAACTTGACGCTACAATGCCATAAATTTGCCAAAGGCAAATTTAATGAGCTTTACTTATTTTACTTTCAACCTTCAACTTTCAACTTTCAACTTTCAATAATTTACCAAAGGCAAATTTAATGAGCTTTACTTAATTTAAAATAGTTTATCTTTTTGACCACTGCGGAGATCTTCTGGCCTTTTTCAGTCCTGGCTTTTTTCTTTCTTTTCTCCTGTCGTCTCGAGTCAACCATCCCTTAGCCTTTAATGTCAATTTTAACTCTTTATCATATTTAACTAAAGCTCTAGCAATACCATATCTTATAGCTTCAGCTTGTCCGTTAAGTCCTCCTCCTTGAACCAATACGGAAATATCCAAACCCTTTAGATGACTAGTGAATTTTAAAGACTGTTTAGCTATAATAGCTCTACTTTCATCAAAATATTCATTCAGTTTAGAGCCATTAACTATAATATTACCTTCTCCTTGCTCGTACAACCTTACCTGACTGACAGATGTTTTTCTCCTGCCCACAGCTTGAATGTATTCCCTGTTTTGAAAAACTGATTGGAGGTTATTTTTTTTGCTACTTCCTCTTTTATTTTCAGGAGCAGACTTTTTAGTTGTCTGCGTACTTGTTTTTACCATAAAATTAATAATGAATAATGAGTAACACTATGACAAAATGCGATCTTTTATATTTACTTTTAAAAATATATTTATTTCTTTATTATTAATCGTTTTAACATATTTGTTCTAAACTTAACTGCCGGTAACATTTTTCTAACTATCTTTCGCAAAACTTCCTCTGGTTTTTCCTTTTGAAGGCTTCCCAACCTTGTCTCTTTAATTCCTCCTGGATAACCTGAATATCTGTAATACTTCTTTTGCTCCAATTTCTTACCTGTAAATTTAATCTTATCAATATTTTCAACTTCTACAATATCTCCCATATCTAAGGCAGGGTCAAAATTCGGCTTATTCTTGCCTCTTAAAATCTTGGCAATCTCACTAGCCAATCTGCCTGCTGATTTATCAGTGGCATCTATATAATGCTTTTGTCTTTCTTGTTGTTTAGTCATAAAATAAATTCAAACTCATAATTTTAATTCCTAATTGACTACACCAATTCAATTTGCGCCATTTCAGCTCCATCACCCTCTCTGCTTCCTATCTTGATTATTCTGGTATAACCGCCTGGTCTCTTTTGATACCTCTTTCCTAAAACATCCATTAATTTATTAACCGCGTTTTTTTGAGGTAAAGTAGCTATTAATTTTCTTCTATCTGCCAAATCTCCTTTTTTGGCAGTAGTTATGGATTTTTCCACCAATGATTTAACCTCTTTAGCCTTGGCTTGAGTTGTCCTTACTTTTTCAAAAATTAAAATACTGCATACCAAATTATTAAGCATCATTTGCCTAGGCTCTTTGGTTCTGCCTAATTTTCTTCCCTGTTTTCTATGCCTCATATTATTAATAATTTAAAATTATCCAAAATTATTTTTTACTTTTTTTGTTCTGTGTCATTTTAGCTGACTTAGAAGAATTCTTAGTTGATCCGCTCTTAGATGTGACTTTCGTCTCTTTTTTAGCCGAACCAGCTTTCTTTGTTTTAGTAGTAGTGGCTTTTTCTTTTTTAGAACTCACTGTTTTTTCTTTTTCCTCTTTTACTTGGTCTTCTTCTGTCTTTTCCTTTTTATATTCTTCTAACAAAAAAGAAAATTGTTCCACTAATACCCTTACGGCTTTTTGAAAAGCTTCCTTAGGGGTTATTGTTCCGTCTGTAACCACATCTAAACTCAATTTATCCCAGTTTGTCATTTTTCCCACACGAACATTGTCAACATTTATTCCTGTGCTTAAAATAGGTGAAAAAATCGCATCCATATCTATAAAATCGGTCTCTTTCTCTTCTTTTTTCACTGATTCTACCGGTCTGTAGCCTTTTCCTTGGCTAACATAGATATCCATTTTCAAACTACCCGCCATCTCAATAATATGAGCCAAAGTAAGATCCGGATTAACTATTTCCACTTGACTATCTTTGGTGATATCCTTGGCTTTGATCTCTTTTTCTCCATGAGCGTTTAATTCTAATTTAATATCTTCTTCAGTATGCATTTTCACTCTTAGCTTTTTCAAATTTAAAATAATCTCCAAAATATCTTCTTTAACATAAGGCAAGGTGGTAAATTCATGATTAGCTCCTTCTATTTTTACGCCAATCACTGCGGCTCCGGATAAAGAAGACAATAAAACTCGTCTTAAAGCGTTGCCTAAGGTGGTTCCATAACCCGGATAGCAAGGTTCAATGGTTATTATCCCCTGATTTTTATCTTCACCATCTTGAAAATTTATTTTTGTAGGTTTTGCAATATCCTCCATAAAGTAAAAAAATATATTACATTGTTATTACTTTAACCTGATAAAAAATAACAATATAACAAAAATTATTTTGAAAATTATTTTTTAGAATAAAACTCAACTATCATTTGAGAGCTGATATTAGTTTGCGTTTCCGCAATATCAGGCATATGCAAAACTTTTCCTTCCAAATTTTTGATATCCAAGTTTAACCATCCCGGAGTTTCGTATTTTTTAAGCTCTTCGCCTAAATTCTTAACTTTCTTTTTATTTCTTTTAGTGTCTTTTATTTTTATAATATCGCCTTCTTTAACTCGATAAGACGGAATATCTACTTTTCTATCATTTATAGTTATTAATCCGTGGTTCACTATTTGTCTGGCTTCGTCTCGAGAGGAAGCAAAACCTAATCGGAAAACCGTGTTATCCAATCTTATTTCCAATAAAGTAAGCAAATTAACTCCTATGTCTCCTTTTTTGCTTTTAGCTTTTTCAAAAATAAGGCTAAATTGTTTTTCTAAAAGTCTGTATTGTTTTTTGGCTTTTTGTTTTTCCTTTAACTGCACAGCATAATCGCTTAATTTCCTACTTCTTCCAAGTTTGGAACCATGAATACCTGGAGGATAATTTTTGGACACCATAGGACATTTTTGAGTGCTACATTTACTGCCTTTTAGCATTAATTTTTCACCCGCTCTGCGACACTGTTTGCATTTTGGAGTTAAATCTCTTCCCATATTTTAAATTAGTAATTAGTAATTCAATAATAAATTCCGAATTTTTGATTTTACACCCGTCTTGGTTTCGGAGGACGGCATCCATTATGAGGAACTGGAGTCATATCTTTAATACCGGTAACATATAAACCGTTAAAATGCAGGGCTCTTACAGCTGAATCTCTCCCAATTCCCACTCCCCTGACAAAAACCTTTACTTGCTTTAGCCCATACTCTTCCTTAGCTTTCATACAAGCTATCTTAGTAATTATTTGAGCCGCATAAGGAGTAGCCTTTTTAGGACCCTTAAACCCTGCCACGCCTGCGCTAGCCCAAGATATAACACCTCCATCCTCATCTGCTAAAGTAACTATAGTATTATTATATGTAGCTTTAATAAACGCCTTACCGACTTCCACTCGCCTTTTTTCCTTTTTCTTTTTTACCTTTTTTCTACCTTTCTTTTCTTTTTTACCTTTTTCTTGTTTCTTTTTCTCTAATTTCTTTTTTACATCTTCAGGAAGATCTTCTGTTTCATCCGTAGATGAAGATTGAAAATCACTATCAGAATCATCATCAAAAGAATCAACACTAATATCTTCTTTTTCCTCTTTGCCTTCTTTACTCTTTTTCTCCTTGCTGTCCCAGGATTGCTTTTCTTCTTTTACTTTAGCGGTAGAAGAAGTTTCTTCCTGTTTATCTTCAATTTTCTTTTCTCCTTTAGTCATATTTTATAATAAAAAATTAGTTTTTATTTGCGAGTGGATTGACCTCTTATTGGCATGCCCTTTTTATGCCTATCACCTCTATAACAATTGATTTCTTTCAAACGCTTAATATCTCCTGCCACTTCCCTTCTAAGATCACCTTCTACTTTATATTCATTTTCAAGTACTTTTCTTATTTGGCTTTCTTCTTCCTCTGATAAATCTTTTACTCTTTTATTTTCTATGTTTGCTTTTTTTAAAATTTCTTTTGACTTGGTAAAGCCAATACCAAAGATATAGGTCAATGCGACCTCTACTTTTTTTTCAATTGGAATTGTAACTCCGGCTATTCTAGACATATAATATCACCTTTCAATTTTAATAATATATTCTAATTCTAAAGTAAAAATGTCATCTACTCGCGAATTGAAAATTATTTTAATATTTATTTCTGTCTTTGTTTATGACTGGCATTTTTGCAAATCACCCTCACTCTCCCCTCTCTTCGAATGACCTTGCAATCCCGACACATCTTTTTTACACTAGATCTTACTTTCATATAAAAAAATAAATAAGCTATATTAAATCAAAATGCATTGTTAATGTAACCATATTTATTACAATCTAAAAATTATTCTTCCCTTGCTAAGATCATAGGGACTGATCTGAACTTTTACTCTATCTCCGGGTAAAAGCTTAATTTTGTGCATTCTCATCTTTCCGGAAAGGTAAGCCAAAATTTCTTGCTCGTTATCCAATAAAATCTTAAAAGAAGTGGCTGGCATAGCTTCTAAAACCTCTCCTTCCAGTTCAATAAAATCCTTAGACTCTGAATTGACTTGGTTATTTTTATTATTTTTATTTTTTCCCATTACACAAAAAAAGTAAGGTAAAGTTAAAATACTTTACCACTGTTCAGGGGGTAAATCTTAGCTAAAAATTTTACGTTTTTATAAATATAAATAATTATAAATAATATTTTATATGTTTATTTAATGGCTGTCAATATTTGTTCGTCCACTTATTCTTTTGCTGTTAAAACAGCTTTTATTCTCCGCACTCCAGCACTACTACTTTCTTCCTTCTTAATTTTAAAATAACCTAATTTCCCAAGTCTGTCAATATGAGGACCTCCACAAAGTTCATAAGAAAAAACATTGTTGCCCTCACCTATCTTATAAACCTTAACTTTGTCTTCGTATTTATCTTCAAAGGTAGCAACCGCGCCATTGTTTTTGGCTTCTTCCAGGCTCATTTCTTCACAAATAACTGATAAATCTTTTTCTATGGCTTTATTAACCAATTCCTCTACCTCTTGTTTTTGTTCATCAGTTAATTTTTCTGAATGAGAAAAATCAAATCTCAGTCTCTGGGCAGTAATATTGCTTCCTTTTTGATGAACATGATTTCCCAGAACTTTTCTTAGCGCGGCTAACAACAAATGAGCCGCTGTATGCAATTTCTTTGTCTCTTCTCTGACATCAGCCAAACCACCTTTAAATTTGCCAGCAGAAGCTGTTCTGGATAGTTCCTGATGTTTTTTTAGCTGACCGGAAAAATCTTCTCTATCCACTTTTAATCCTTTTTCCAAAGCTAACTCTTCAGTCATTTCAATAGGAAAACCATAAGTTTGATAAAGGTCAAAAGCCTCTTGTCCGGTTAATACTCTATCTGCTTCTTCTTTTGAGGAAATTATTCTCTTGAATTCCTTTAATCCTTTATTCAAAGTTTTTTCAAATTTAGCCTGCTCTTCTTTAACTCCCTCTATTATAAATTCTAAATTTTGAGATAATTCAGGATAAACTTTTTTATAATCTCCTATAATAATTTTAACTACCTCTGGAAGCCAGGGTTCTTGAGAATCTATGCCAATTTGCCTACCATAACGAATCGTTCTTCTGATTAAGCGGCGAACAATATAGCCTTGATCCGTATTTGAGGGCTTAATACCTTTGTTGTCTCCCATTATGAACGTGGTAGCCTTCAAGTGGTCAGCAATAACTTCAAAAGGCTTAATATTATCTTGATATTTTTTACCTCCAGACAAACTCTCTATCTTATCTAAGACATTTTGGAATAAATCAGTTTCATACACATTGGTTTTTCCTTGCATAATCATAGCCATCCTCTCTAATCCTCCCCCAAAATCCACATTTTTTTGTGCTAGTCTATCAAATCCTTGTTCAGTTTTTACATATTCTATAAAAACACTATTACCGATTTCTATAAACCGACCGCAATCACAATTTATATGACAGGGTTGATCTTTCCATGGAGATTTTGCATGTCTACTCAGCTCTTCTCCTAAATCATAAAAAACCTCACTATCTGGTCCTCCGATTTCTCCAACTGGTATATCCGCAGGCTTACCGGAACGAGACCACCAATTTTTAGACTCATTGTAATAAAAAATCCTTCCGCCACCTAAACCTTTTTTCTCAGCTTCTTCAACTATTTGAGCTTGGATGCCATATCTAGAAAAAATATCTTTCCAAATCTCAACCGATTCCTCGTCACGTGGAACTCCGATATCTTTATTGCCACTAAAAACAGAAACATACAAACGATTGGGATCTAATCGCAATTCCTCTGTTAAAAATTGAAAAAACCAATTTAATTGTTCCTTCTTAAAATAATCTCCAAAAGACCAATTACCAAGCATTTCAAAAACCGTATTGTGCCTATTATCTCCTATCTCTTCCATATCTTCGGCTCTAAAGCATTTTTGAGAGTTGCACAATCTGGTGCCTTTAGGATGGTTTTCTCCCAAAAGATAAGGAACCAAAGGTTGCATGCCTGAGCCTGTAAACAAGGTAGAAGAATCCTCACGCGGAATTAAAGAAGCGCTAGGAATAACGGCATGCCTCTTACATCTTAAAAATTCCAAATATCTTTGTCTTAAATCTTCTGCTGTCATATCCGCTATAAAAAAATTAAATAAAAGTAATTAAAAAAGTATTTCCAAATAAATATATAAAAAATATTATTTTTTAGCAAGTCAAGTAGTGTTAAATAGTGGTCTTGTTGCAGAAAAATTTGCTTACTAATTATCGTCCTACTTCGTCACACGGGTTGATTTTGCCATCAGAGCAAGAAGGACAATCAAGACAAGCGCGACAAAACCAATACCAACCCATGGAATCCAAGTATAGCGTTCTGTTATTCTGCTTTCTTTTTTATCACAAATATTCCCTTTGTTGTCGCTATCTGTATCTTTTTGATCTTGGTTTGGTTTGTTTGGACAATTATCTTTGGAATTGATAAGTCCATCTTGATCAAAGTCATCACAGACATCACCCCTATCATTATTATTTATATCTTTTTGATCCTTATTAGTAACAAAAACACAGTTATCACGAATATCAGGTACTCCGTCACTATCTATGTCCGCAATAATATAATTTGGGTTATTTTGAGACTGAACTGGGGGAATTATAAGAACATCTTTTGCAGAAGCTAAATTGCCTGCTTCTCCAACCGGAACTGTTACTGATCTGTCTGGGTCAAAATAAATACGGTATGAGTGGGTTGGTTGTGATAGAAATCGAATGGCGCGAGCGCTGGATTTTGTAGCATTATCTTGGTTTAATCGCAACTCGCTGATGCGAAGCGGCTGACTAAAGGTAAAAGTAATTATCCATTTATTTGATGTCGTTTGTGGAAAGTGAATAGTTTGTTGATCCATTTTTCGATTAGCAACAACGATTTTACTTTGGCCGTCCACAAACGCACGAATTTCTATAAAATTTGGTAGAGCAACATTATTATCAAGCAAAGTAGTTAGAACAGAAGAAGTAATTGGATTTGTGCTTGATAAGGTGATTTGAACATGACCCTGCGCGTTGTCGAGCAACGGAAAATCGGCGTATGTCTGAGTATTGTTATCATTCATTCGACTTGCATTATTAGTGTTTGGGTTTGTGTTTACAGATACAGGTATTTTGGTCAGTGTTTTTTGTCTAAAAAAATACGGCTCAAAGGAATTTGTGGTTTTATCCAGAACAGCGAAATCAAAACGTTCAATAGATTCATCAGTAAAAGGAACTTCAACTACTGTCGGAACGCTTATTGAAAAATTACCAACATCCTTATAAGAACGATATGCACTGATTACCGAAGAGATTGAACTTTGAGACAATCCTTGCGCATTTGCCGTTAAGGCAACACTAAGAGTGATAAGAATTAAAAATAGTGTTCTTAGTTTCATAATTTTATTAGGTGTGATCAGGTAAATTTGAACTTCCTTTTTTATTCCCTAAAAAAGCAGTGCTTACCAATAATGCACCAATAAGGAAAAAGATAACAATTCGGCCCGCTAACTCCATTTTCCATACATCTACTAACAATAATCTAGCTACCACCAACCCAATAAGCGTACCTCCATAGAACAAGAGACTCTTTTTCTCGTTTGTAAATCCATAGAAATAACAGATAAGCCCAGCAATTGTATAAACCACTAGAGAAATCATTACTGCTGTATTGTCATTCTGAAATCCCGCATGTAAGGAGAGCCATAAAAGTAACCAAACATATATTGAGCCGACAATTAACAAGGTTGTATTGAGTTGTTGCGATTTTTTGTCTTCAACTTCATGAACGTAGCGCAAAAAAAACAGGCCAAGCCCAAGCAAAGTTAATCCCAAAACAAGGAGCACAAAGAAATCTTTGTGGATAATGTTTGTAGCCCACGCGCTAGAGGTAATACTTCCAAGAGATAAAATAACCGGTCCTACTAAAAGCAAACTGATTCGTTCTGCGATCCTAATATCACGCAAAACTGAATACACAATAAAAGCAATAATGCCACTCTCAATTGTGTAGGCAATGGTGAGCGTGGCGCCTTTTAATTCAGCAGAGGTCGCCGCAGCCAACATAGCAATACCAACACCAGCATAGACATAAAACGGTTCACGTCTTTGTGTAATCCTAAATATTAAGAATGCTCCTACTACAAATACAATCATCCACGCCGCAATTATCAAACTTCTCCATTCGTCCTGCGCGGCAGTCATGATCCAAGCAAGTAAAAATAATCCATTGCCAACCGCAGTCACAAGATCAGGAATAATCTCTTTGTCTTTTAATTTCAAAATACCTGCTGTATTTGTTAAAAAGAATACTGCGGCAAACGCGTATGCAAAAAGGAGCAAAGTTCCTGTATCTGTTGAAACTAAAGAAAAGAGATGGGGTAAACTGTAAAATGTGATAAGAAGAAGCGCAGCAGCTGTCAGCTCGCGCCTTCCGGTTAGTGCAACAATCCAAATTGTGCCAAGTATTACAACGAATAAATATGAGAATAGCCCAACATAATTGGTTGTTGGTGCATTGGTAAGTAACGGCGCAATTCCTGCGAGCACAAGACTCGTTAAAGCGAGTAATCGACTATTATACTTAACGCTCGCAAGCGAAACAAACGCTGTGCTTAAAAACATTACAGCAAGAGCAGAAAGTGGGGTAAAAAAATCGTAAATTTCACGAGCGGAGAATATGGTTAATAAGATTATTGTTGAACCGAGAACAAGGAAAATACCGCCTTGGCTAATATATTTTTTAATTCTCCACCAGCCAAACAATATAAAGAGGGCTCCAGCAACAATGCCGAGGGTAATGCGACCCATCGGTCCAATCCAATTATTGAGAAAGGCATAAGTTGTAAGCCAAGCAAATCCGATAAGTAAAAGTAGCGCGCCGAGTTTCATTAACCAATCTTCTTTTAGCCATTCACCAAACTTATCAAATGAAGTCGGTTCAGTCTGCTCAGTTTTTGCGGGTTGGCTTGATTGTGCTGATGAAGTTATTGAACTAAACGCTTTTTCAATATCTGATACTTGCCAGCCGTTAGCCATGAGAGAATTTTTAATTTCCTCTCTACCTGCGCCTTGCTTAAGTTGTTGTTTAATATAATCAAGCAATGAATCAGAAGTTGCCGGTTGCTGCTGTTGTTGGAGCGTACGTTGAGTTGCATCACCTTTTGCAAATTGTTCCAGTTTTTGTACCCGACCGCGAAGATTAAGCACAAGAATCAAGATTATTATTCCGCCTATTCCGCATATGAAAATAAGAAATTCCATATAATTTATTATAACACATTTTTTAAATTTGCCGAAGGCAAATTATACTTTTGTCATAGCAACATGATAATGTCATACAATAAAAAGCTAAAAACTACAACTTAAAATTAAAAGCTAAAAACTACAACTTAAAACTCAAAACTACAACTTAAAGCTTAAAACTTTTACTTAATAAAATCCTAATGTCATACAATAAAATCCTAATGACAAAGCCCAAATACTGAATAAAATCCTAATGACAAAATCCTAATGCCAAATGAAATCCAAAATCCAAAATCCAAATTAGTCAAGCAAAGCTTGACTGCTCAACGCTGAACGCATAAAGATATTAAGCCAGAAACCCACGGCATATAATTTATAACTTACAAGATTACAACATTTGACATTTAGTCATTTATTCATTTGATCTTCATTTGACATTTGAGCTTTGGATTTTGGATTTCATTTAATTTTTGGATTTTGGATTTCATTTGATTTCTTACTTCTTACTTTTTACTTCTTATTTAGTCATTTTATTCCACCTCAAATATTTATTATCAATATAATCAATAAACTGGCTCCTGGTTATAGGGTAATTATAATCATTAAATTTACTGTAACTGATAAATATCTTTTCCCTTGCCCGGGTTAACGCAACATAAAAAAGTCTTTTTTCTTCTTCTATATCAGAACGGAAGTTAGGGAATTTCCCATCATTCATTCCCAATATAAAAACATAATCAAACTCTAACCCCTTTGCCTGATGCACAGTAACTACAGGTATCTTTCCTTTTTCTAATCCTAAAAAACTAATATCTTTACTTAATCCGCCATAAGCAACCAACTCCCGCAGAACAATATCAGCCTGACGATCCGGATCGTCTTTATCTTCAAAAATATGAACAAGATCCTGAATGGATTTTAATCTTTCCTCTCCATCTAACTGCTCCTGATAATACTCTTGCAGACCAGACTCCTCCCATATTTGCCACAGGGTTTGCGCCGGTCTTTTTTCACTGGCAATTTGTTGCCATTTTTTTATTTGAGAACTTAATTTGATAAACTTTTTAGAATACTTACTGAAAAGTTTTTGCCTTTCTTTTTTATTCTTTTTTAATTTTTCCACCAAAACATTCAACAAACCAACAGTAGCTAAAACATCATCCCTGGCATCATGGGTAGCTGTAGACAAATTAAAAAGAGCAGCCAGAGTCATTAACTTATAGTTAGGCGAATTGACCATTCTTCTTGATATATCCAATGTATCATAATACTCTACAAAAGAAAAATCTATGCTGTTTCTACGGGAATTTTCAACTATCATGGACAAATCAAAATTAACATTATGGCCAACAGTCGCATCTCCATCAACAAAATCTTTCAATTGTTGAAGCATCTCTTGAGGTTGTCCACCGTTTTTTTGCAAAAACTCATCAGTTAAACCATGCACTTTAGCCGAAGTTCCTACCGGGATAGTATTTTTAATATAACAATGGAACTCTTCTCCAGGCTTCCCATTAACAACTTCTATGGCATAAATTTGAATTATTTCATCTTTAAGAGTGTCTATACCAGTAGTTTCAGTATCCAAAACCACTATTCTTCCTTGCTTCCATTTATCAATTAAATTTGAAAAAGGCTCAGAAAAATTATAATTCCCAAAACTTAAAAAATCAGAAATTTTAATCCCAACCCGACCCCCTTGTTCTCTTATATTACTCAAAACCTGAGAGTCAATATTCCTATGCGGTCTTCTCACCATTCTATAAGCGCTCTCTAAATCAAACTTGTTAAAGATAATTTTAATATAAGCATATATATCTTTTACTTCCTGTCTGCGAAAAAACTCAAATTGATCCAGTGTTACATGTTTTATGTTCTTGCGTTTAAAAATATCCGCCACTAAACCAATAAGATAATTGGCTCGGCATAAAACAGCAATTTTAGCTTCCGGTTCCTTGCTTCGTATTTCTTTTACAGAATCTACAATCCAACTTGCTTCTTCAGGAAAATTAAACCCCTCAAATACTTCTATGCATTGAGTGCTACCTTTCTTGCGTGTTAAATCATTAAATGATTTTAACTGCTTAGTTGTGGATCTTTTAAAACTCTCTAAAAAAGATTTTACCGCTTTTAACATATTTTCATTAAACCGATAATTTATAGATAAATAAATTTCAGAAACATTAAGGAAATGACTCTCTATTAATCCTTTTATTAAAAACGGATGAGAACCACGCCATCCATAAATAGTCTGATCCAAATCTCCGATAAAAGCTATATTCCCTTGCTCTTTGGCCAACTCTTTAACTATCAAATATTCTGATAAATGAGTATCTTGAAATTCATCCAATTGAATGAATTTATATTTATTCATCCACCTCTTCCTGGTTTGTTTATCCTTGTAGATAGTTCTCAGGGTAAGTAATACAAGTTCATTAAAATCTAGGGCGTTCTGCTCTTCCAACGATTGCATATACTCTTCTCCAATTTTTTTTAAAGTGTGGTCAATATCATAATAAGGAATATCACAACCAATCTCCTTTTGCGCTTCATTAATTCTATGATTATAAATTTTTTCCAGTAATTTGCCAGCTACTTGATTACTGTTTTCATCGCTATTTATGTATTCCGGATAGGATTCCAATATTTTTTTCATAGCTTCAATTTGTTCACCTTTATCAAAAATTGAAAAATCAGTGCTCACTCCTACAGCCTTAGCCTCTATTCTGATAAAATAGGCGCAAAAACCGTGAAAAGTCTTCACGGTTAATTGATCATAAATTTCTTTTTTTTGAATGCTCTTTTTTATTTTTTCCAACATCTCTTCAGCCGATCTGTTAGTAAAAGTTAAACACAATATCTCCTCCGGTGCTACCCTGGAATTCAAAGCAGTGATCACCCGCTCCCCCAAAACCGTGGTCTTGCCAGTTCCAACAGGAGCGGAAATCAAATAAGCTCCCTTGATACTATTAATGAC
>JAGXOH010000090.1 GCA_023659985.1 Candidatus Falkowbacteria bacterium LH_S3
GTATTCGTCATAAAAAATCAATTTAATGTATTAGTCCAGCTCATTTTAGACAACAAACCATTATTTATTCTTTCAACTTTCAACTTTCAACAATTTAAAGGATTCTTTTTTTCCTTGTCTTAGAAGCTTAATCTAACACTGGCTGTTCCTTTTTTAGAGCCGTTACGGATAAAAATAAAGGTTATAAATTAAAATTACCCCTTTATTATAGCAAACCCAAAACAAAAATAAATCTTAAAAGGTCGAACCACTTTAAAAATTAAAACCTGTTTCGGTCAGAAAATATATTGCTTAACCAGAACCCATTTTCGGTCAGATAGTTAAATTACTTGACACGACCTGTTTCTCTTAAAATACAGGGTTTGTTAACCAATTTAATAATTTTTTTTTGATAAATTCCTAATCTTATAATTCATACTCTCTCATGGTAAGTTGAGATTGTATTTGTTTTACTATTTCTACTACCACGGCAACAACAATCAATAAGCCAGCTCCGCCAATGGCCATAGACTGCATGCCGGTAAAATATCTCATTATAAGAGGTAAAATAGCAATAATGCCTAAGGAGGAGGCGCCATAAAACAAAATCCTATTACTAACACCTGCCAAATATTCACTGGTATGCTTCCCTGGTCTTATCCCGGGAACAAAAGCTCCTTGTTTTTGTAAATTTTCAGCAATTTGTGTGGGTTTGAATATAACCTCAGTATAAAAATATGTAAAGGCGAAAACTAATACAAAATAAACTATTCCGTAAATTAATTGATTTTGAAAAGCTCCCATAACCCATTGGGCTGTTTGCGCTATCCAAGGAGTTTGTGCTTGGACGAAAAATTTCGCCATCATAGAAGGAAACATTATAACCGAAATAGCGAAAATAATAGGAATAACATTGGCCATATTCAATCTAATAGGCAAATAAGTGCTATTCCCGCCAAAACTCTGGGATCCTCTCATTTGTCTGGCATGTTGAATAGGAATATTTCGTTGCCCCTCATTAATAATAACCACTCCCACTACTGTAATAATGGAAACTGCTATAAAGCCTATAATGACAAATAGTTGAGACGGATCAAAAGTTACCAATGTCTGCTGAACGGCTTGGGGGACACGAGATATAATACTGACGAATATCAAAATGGAAATACCATTCCCAATATGTTTTTCACTGATTAATTCACCTATCCACATCAAAAAAATCGTGCCAGCAGTAATAGTAACTATCATGGCAAACATATCAAACGGACTTACACTGCCTAATATATTATAAGAAGATCTTCGCAGTAGGGTTATCATGCCAAAGGATTGCAAAATCGCCAAGGGTACGGTCAGATATCTGGTCCACATATTAATTTTCTGTTGTCCTTGCTCTTCTTTTTGCATCTCCTCCAACTTGGGAACTATCATACCCAAAAGCTGAAAGATAATAGCGGAAGTAATATAAGGAGCAACTCCCATCATTACCACGGAAAAATTCTGCATTCCCCCGCCTGAAAATACATTTAACATTCCTAAAACTTGATTAGATTGAAATAATTGGTGTAAAGCTTGAAGATTAACTCCTGGAATAGGAATGTGGGCGGCAAAACGATAAACAACTAACATAGCAACAACAAATAAAATACTACTTCGCAAATCTTTTATTTTCCAAATTTGCTTAATTTTTTCCATAAAAAATTTATTTAATGGTACCGTTCATTTTTTCTATTTGCTCCCTGGCACTTGAACTAACAGCTACTCCTTTAAATTTTAATTTTTTAAATAGCAATTCACCATCCCCTAAAATC
>JAGXOH010000091.1 GCA_023659985.1 Candidatus Falkowbacteria bacterium LH_S3
ACCCATAATCAACAAAAGGAAGAACAAGACAAAAACAGAGAAAAACAAGAAGAGAGTCAAGAAAACAATCAAGAAAACAGCCAACCAAAACAGGAAAAGATTTCTGATCTTCATATATCATCTTTTTCTTTATCTGACCCAGT
The DNA here is from genome assembly GCA_023659985.1 of Candidatus Falkowbacteria bacterium LH_S3. Taxonomy (GTDB): domain Bacteria; phylum Patescibacteriota; class Patescibacteriia; order Patescibacteriales; family JAGXOH01; genus JAGXOH01. The sequence continues at coordinate 144 of JAGXOH010000091.1, forward strand.
CAGAGGCAGTAGCGAATATACATCTACCACTACTGTCAAAGTTAATCTTGATATTGAAGATGATAGCCAGCTTTCCTCTTCAAGCTTAAAATATCAGCTATCTTTATCAGAGCCGATTTTTTCATCCACCTCTTCCCAATGGGCTACTAGCGCTCCAAAAGAATTTAGCTTTAACAATAAAGAAAATAAAGAAAAAACAGTTTATATCAAAATTATGGCTAACAAGACAGCTACAGCCACAGCTTCTTCTTCCATTTCCATAGATACTAAAGCCCCGACTTCCACAATTAAAGACCTTAAAAACAGTTATGATTCTTATGATTTTATCCTAAAGTGGCAAGGTGAAGATATGGGAACCACTAATAGCGGTATAAATGAATATGATATTGATTTTAAGATAGGGACTACTACCACTTCTATCTGGACAACTCTTCCCCATTTTGTTACTTCAACTTCCACTCAATTCAGTTATTCAACCACCACTGACAATACCATATTTTTCAGAGCAAGAGCTAAGGACAAAGCTGGCAATGAAAGCAAGTGGAGCAAGATTGCCTCAACCACTGTTGACATAGATACCAAAGCTGATCATATAGTTATTAGTGAAATCTATATAGATAGCACCAATGACTGGATAGAACTTTATAATCCAACAGATGAAAGCATTGACTTGGCATCTTCAAGTTATAGAATTGAAAGATCAACTGGATCCAGTTATTATTTTATGGAATTCGGCAATACAGAACACGGCCGATTTTTTGGAGGGACTGTTATTCCGGCTCAGAGCCATTATTTGATCGTGGACAAGGATGGCTCTCAAAGTCTAAAAGACAAAGCTGATGCCGTAATTAAAGATAACAGAGATTTTGCTTTAAATAAAAATGATATAGTTTCTTTAGCGTTTGGTCATGTCAGCAGTTCCACTGATGATGATATTATAGACTTGGTGGGATATGGCCAATCATCTTTTTATGAAGGAGAAGGCCCGGCGCCGGAGCCGACAGGAACGACCACTATAGAAAGAAAGGTATTGGCTACATCTATCGCCTCTAAATTAGCCACTGGTTCTCATAAGCAGTTGGGTAACAGTTATGACACTAATAACAATAACCAGGATTTTGTCTTACAAGAAAAGCCTAATCCTCAAAGCTCTGGCAACAATAATCAAGAACAGCAAGAAGATAATAATGATTTTCCCATAAATTTAGCTTGGCCTGAGATAAATTATGACAGCCAAAACACCAACGGAGGCCAATATGTGGGTCAGATCAGTGGTGATGCGACTTCTTCCATTTTTGCCACTTCTACATACAAAATAGGACGAATTCTTGTCGGAGATAATTATATGTATGCGGCAAGCGGAGGTAATTTATACAGTATTGAATTAGCCAGTAAAGAGAAAAAGCAAATTTATGACCAAGGAGGATTGGCAGTGATAGGTGAAAATAATATTTATCTAAAAAATAACAAAAAAATCACCAGTATAGATAAAAGCGATAAAATCATCAATACAGATAAAAACGATGATTATAACTGGAAGTTTTCAGCTCAGTTCCAGTTGCGTGATATTCATTTGAGTAGCCAAGGCGACATATTTAT
>JAGXOH010000092.1 GCA_023659985.1 Candidatus Falkowbacteria bacterium LH_S3
TTTTAATTCAGTTTTGAATTTTGAGCTTTGGTTTTGCGTTTTAAGTTTTGAGTTTTGAGTTTCAATCATATTTTAATTCAGTTTTGAGTTTTGAGTTTTGAGTTTCAACCATATTTTAATTTGGTTTTGACTTTTGACTTTTGAGCTTTGAATTTCAATCATATTTTTTGTCATTTGAATTTTGGATTTCAAAGCTTAAATGTCAAAGCTTAAAGCTAAAACCGGGAAGCTTATTTCAACTAAACAATGATTTATTAAATAATTCTACCACCATAGCATATGTGAACGAAATCCTAAATGTATAACAATCTGAACTTATTCAATAAGTATTGTTAAATGATAATTTAAGGTGGTAATATATATTCTACAATAATTAGCAAAAAACAATGAAAAATGATAAATTATTAGAGAGTTACCTAAGCTGACCTTGCTTCTGAAGAAGGTTGTTAAAAAATTCAAAGCAAACAAGTATTCCTATTCTTTTATAGCAATATGAAAAAAATAATATTAGATGAAGAAAGAAAAAAAGATGTTTTAAATATTGCAAGTGGAGCATATTCACCACTCCAAGGTTTTTTGCGAAAAAATGATTTTGAGAATGTTCTAAAGAGTATGAGATTGAATTCTGATGATATTTGGCCTATTCCAATAGTTCTTGATATAGACAAAGAAAAAGCTCTGGAAATATTTTTTGATAAGAAAGTAGCCTTAATGGATAAAGAAAAAAAATTGTTAGCTATCTTAAATGATTTTGAGATATATGAGTACGATAAAGAGAAATTTGCAGAAAATGTTTTTGGCACAAAGAATATGATTCATCCCGGAATAGGGAAAATATATGCAATGGAAAGATATTTAGTTGGCGGAGAATTACAATTTATAAGAAAGAAGTATGATAAATTTTCAGAATATAATCTAACACCTCAGGAAACTAAGAAAAACTTTCGAGATAAGGGCTGGAAAAGTGTTGTGGGTTTCCAAACAAGAAACATTCCTCATAGAGGACATGAATTTTTACAAATGAAAGCACTTGAAAGTGTGGACGGACTTTTTGTCCAGCCGGTAATAGGCAGAAAAAAACCAGGCGATTTTCTTGACGAAATCATTATTGATAGTTACAAATTGCTTTTTGAAAACCATTATCCTGAAGATAAGACACTTCTTGGAATTTTGCCAATCGAAATGCGCTATGCTGGTCCAAGGGAAGCAATTTTTCATGCACTAATCCGAAAAAATTATGGGTGTACTCATTTTATTGTCGGACGGAATCATGCTGGAGTCTGTGATTTCTATAAACCGTTTGATGCACAAAAAATCTTTGATCAATTTGATAAAGACGAGATTGGAATAGAGATTTTGAAATTTCCTGAAGTGGTTTTTGATAGCAGGGAAAATAAACATTGTTTTATTAACGAATGTAAAGAAGATAGCAGGATAAAATTTAGTGGGACTAATTTAAGGGACTATTTAACTAAACAGGAAATGCCTCCGGAATACATTTTGAGGCCAGAGATTTTTAATTTTTTGATAAATAATAAGAAGATATTTATAGATTAATGAAAAAGGAAGCTACGCCGCCGGGAAGCGTAGGAATTAAATGTCAAAACTTAAAGCTAAAAACTAAAAACTACAACTTAAAATCAAAAACTAAAAACTTCTTACTTCTTACTTTTGACTTCTTAACAATGTTTTAATTCAGTTTTGAATTTTGAGCTTTGGTTTTGCGTTTTAAGT
>JAGXOH010000093.1 GCA_023659985.1 Candidatus Falkowbacteria bacterium LH_S3
AAAAGGAGTGTGGAATTATCTTCCGACTTTGCTGACTATGGTGGATAAAGTTTTTGAAGAATTAAAAAAAACAGGGGTTAATGCTCATAATTTAGATGGAGACGAGGTCAGGGCTGCTAGCTCTGGTCAATTGGGATTTAGCCCAAAAGACAGGGACGAAAATATTCGCTTAGCTGTGGATTTGACTAAGAAATACCAAGATGACGGCTACTGCGTTGTAGTTAGTTTTATTTCTCCATATAAACACCACCGGCAATGGGGTAGAGAGAAGTTAAATAATTTTATAGAAATTTTTGTGGATACACCTTTGGAAGTATGCGAATCTCGGGATCCTAAGGGCTTGTACGAGAAAGCTCGCCAAGGAGAGATCAAAAATTTTACCGGCATTGATGATCCTTATGAATCTCCTGAATGTCCGGATATTCATATAGCCACCAATCCCTATTCTGTTGATAATTGCTTAAAACAAGTATGGGATTATTTGAATGAAAAAAAGTTGTTGTAAGCGGAAAAGGTGAGTGAAAAGGAGTGTGGAATTATCTTCCGACTTTGCTGACTATGGTGGATAAAGTTTTTAAAATGATGGATAAATCTAGATAAATAGACCTGTTTTTTATATAAAAGAGATCATATTGAAGTTTTTTAAGAGTATCTTCTGTAGTTGGAGAATGATATTCACCTGAGATTTGATCCCAACCGGCCAGCCCCGGTTTTATTAACATTCTTTCCTTGTAAAAGGGAATCTTCTGTTCTAACTTTTTGATTAGCTCTGGCCTCTCTGGCCTAGGACCGACAAAACTCATTTCACCCTTGATAATATTTATTACCTGCGGAAGTTCATCTAGTCGCGTTTTTCTTAAAAAAGAGCCAACAGCGGTTATTCTTTTATCGTGTTCTTGGGTAGGAGCATAATTATTGTTTTTCGTGGTCATGGTTCTGAATTTTACGATTAGAAACGTTTTTTGTTTTTTCCTGCCCTGATTTGCTTGAAAAATATAGGGCCCTGGCTATTCGATTTTATAGCTATGGCTATTATCAGCCATAAAGGAAGGGTTATTATCAAAATCAAGATCGCGGCAACAAGATCATAAAATCTTTTTATTCCAGCAAACCATTTTTTCCTGCCTTCGTTTAAATTTTGTAGAAACCACATTCTATTAATGGCCTCAATAGGGATTTTACCCGTGATATTTTCATAGAATTCAGGCAGGGAGTAAAAGTTTATTTTAAAATGCAGAGATGAAAATAAAATACTTCTTAACTTTTCTGAAGAACCAGGGTCAATGGCTAACACTAATGTATTAATATTTTTTTTGTTTATTAATTCATGCAGGTTGGAAATATTTTTAAAAATAGGGATGTTTTCATAGCTTTGGTTGTCATCCGCAAACGGATGTAAGATAAAGGTTATTCGGCAACCTAGATGAGGATTGTTGTTTATTTCCGAGATCAAGGCTCGGCTTTGCTTGCTAAAGCCGATGATCGCCAATTTTTCTTTTGGTAAATATGATTTTATGATCAAATGATACACTCTTCTCCACAACAAAAAAACAATAATAAAAATAGCTATAAATATGACCAAATTGGTTTTGGGAGTGATTTGAGTGTGGGGAGAGATGTAAAAGTAAATAACTGAAATTAGACCGGCTACTATAAATGATTGCAAGGACGAGCGGTAAAATTTGGCTCTATTAGCGGTCAAATTCAAATTATACAAATTATAAA
>JAGXOH010000094.1 GCA_023659985.1 Candidatus Falkowbacteria bacterium LH_S3
GTTCTTGTTTGAGATTCCATTCAGCTAAGACAAAATAGTTAACGTAGGATTTGGGTAGAAATACTTTCTCATTTAAGACATCAATGAAAGCTTTGCCTGTTTGTTCTTTATTCTCTTTTACTTGTCTGATAAGATATATTTTAGGAATAAAGTTTTTCTTAGCTTTGGATTTTATCTTTGGAGGTTGATAGCCGGTATATCTCTGAGATGAAAGATTGAACCATTCTATCTTTTCATCTATTTCTTCTACTGATTTAAAGTTAATCCTATTCCAAAATTTTCTGGAAAACACAGAGTTATTTCCTTCAATGGAGCTTTAAGAAAATGGCTTTCTTGGTATAGCAAAGACTGGAACGACCTGATTTTTTAAAAGAAAGCTCATCGTCTTGGAAATATTCCTCTTGTCAAAAGCTGAACCAAGGATGGCCAAAGCATTATCTGTCTTCATAAAATCCGGTTTCTCGAATTTCTTGAAGAAATACTCAGATTGTTCAATAAAGTTATCTGCTGTTTGCCCTACAACCCTTTTGAAATATCGTAATTTAGGCTCTTTCTTAAAAGAGAAAGCAATAAAGTTTAAAGGTTTTGTTCTGCCGGTAATGTATTTTTTACCGATAAAGTCAGATTCTAATACTCTACCCCCCAAAAGAGTGTAAATGGTATGTTCTGGATAACAAAGATAACGAGCTACTCCTTTGTGTTTATCTTTTCTTCTTTTGCTAGAGAGCTTTAAATCAGCCATAATTCGACCAATCGTCCTCAAGGGCAGCGGAGATGTGTAAGGATACTTTTTTCTCCATCCTTGCCCAATAGTAGTAGCCCTAATGTAAAACTGATAAGGATCCTCCTTTAACTGTTGATGGATTGCTTGAACTTTCTCTTCGTCTTCCTTGATCCATTTTCTTCGTTTGCCTTTTGGCCAACCTCTGTTATCCTTCGTGAAATCTTGAGTTGGTGATTTTGTCCAATTCATAATGAAATCCCATGATACCCTTTCCCTCCTAATAATTTCTCTCTTTGATATTTTTTTTTAAAGAATAATTTGTTAACTCTTTCTCTTAATTGAAATGATTTTTCTTTGTTCATAGAATTTGGTAGATTAGAATTAATTTTTAAAGTCGAGTAATTCTAGTCTACTGATACTCCGAACAAAAATCAACTTAAGGTGCTACGATTTCATTTGGCTAATAGCCTTTAACCATTATTTTCTTTGCAAAAGATAAAAGTTTAGGATTTGGATATTTAAAACTTTCTTTCTTATGATTTTCAATTATGTCTAACTCAAAATTTTTTAATTTGTTTACAAACTCCCTTTTTTAAGTTTGTAGTTTGGGTTAATTATATTATTCTTAAACAACCAATTTAAATGGTTTTTTATAATAAATAATCCTTGATTTCCGCAGTAAGAAATAAATTGATCTATTTCGACAGAATTATCCTTTAAAATTTCTTTTGGATCTAGTTTTATTTTTTTAGTTCCCAGTGGATTTTTTATTTTAGGTTTGTAATTAATGGTTGAAAAAAACTTTTTCCCACTTTTCAAAGGATATGTCTTTAACACTTGAACTCGAATTTATTTTTTCTAATAAGTCAATCTGTTCCTCGTTGAATTTTTTTAAAATTTGGTTATTAATTATGAAGTAAGGGCAATTTATTTTTACTTTTTCAAATATAATTTGTTGTTTCCTTACCCAGTTATTGTAT
>JAGXOH010000095.1 GCA_023659985.1 Candidatus Falkowbacteria bacterium LH_S3
GTAGCAAAACTTGGGGAAACACCTGGTGTTAAAGAGCGAAGCGGGGAAACACCGAGCGTTGAGGAGAGCTTTGGCGCTGTCAAATTCGTTAAAATTAAACGCATTACCCACCTGCCACCAGAACAGGTCTATGATATAGAAGTTCAAGGAACCCACAACTTCGTAGCCAATGGCATCATCGCCCACAATACTTATCTTTCTTCAAACGTCGGCATTGGCACCACCAATCCTTCCTATGCTCTGGATGTGGCAGGTTATGGACAATTCTCCCAACCTGTAACTGTCGGCACTCCAACAGCAGATACTCACGCCACCACCAAGTCCTATGTGGATTCAGAGCTCCAAAATGCTACTACCACAGCAGAAAACACCTATGTTAACGAATCTGGCGACACCATGACTGGTGCTTTAGATATGGACAGCAACGACATCAAAACCCTAGGAAACCTAACTATCTCAGGAGACCTGGGTATAACAGGAGGCAACGTAGGCATAGGCACGACGGAGCCGGCGGATAAATTAGATGTACAGGGTTCGCTATATGCCGATTACATCACAGAAGGTCATGATGAAGTTTATAATCCCGCAGGAGCAGGAGCATTACAGGAAAGAGTCGCACTTTATGACACAACTGTTGAGTATGGAACAGTCGAAGATAATACTATAATCTACAAAAATGGGGAAGTAATGGTTTCAGCAGATTCGCCTACTGTAGGCACATTCAGTGTCTTAGCTGGAGATCAAATTACCTCTAATAAACCAGTTGGCTTAATAGATAATAACCAAGGACTTCCTATTCCTCCATTAAGTGCTGCAGGAACTAAACATGTATTCCGCTCCAGTAGATACCAGCCGCACACAGTATATGTATATTCACCATATAGCGTGGCTAAAGTAGATTATCACTACAACGAATATCAAGACGACACCCCAACAGGTACAGTAACGGTGCAACCAGGAAGCATAGAGACTTTTTCCCTTACTAGTGAAGGAATACATAGGTTTTATTCTACAGCTCCAGTGATAATGACAAAAATTGCTGGTGGAGATAAAATCTTTATTCCACCGGCAAGCAAAGAAGTAATACATACCAAGTCAGAGTCTAGATATACTATGGAACCAGCTACCATTAATAGTTACGGTGGTCTCAGATTTACCTCTGATTCTCCTTTATCTTCAACTCAAATTGCAGACGGATCAGGGGGCGACTCAGAGTTAGGTTCACCTTATAAGATGTTGGGTGATACCTACATTATTACTCACCCTATAGGCGATTTTGCGATCAGCTCGGTAGAGCCGAACACTATCCGAGTTTACGATTACTCAGGAGGAACTTTTGGCCTTTATAACGAATATGACCACACTAGTGCCTCAAGAAGCAGTCCGGTAGAGACAGAGGTAGGTGATCAAAGTGGAGGAGGTGATTTGGGTTTGACTCCACCTATCCTGGTGGTTGGCACATCTCCCTTTTATTTGAGAACAAATGATCCACATAATGACGAATACTCAGTGATTGGCTACAGACAATCACAAAGGCAGTTTGTTTACCCAAATTCAACAAATGATAAACCTTGGGTGCATAATGGTACTGATGTTCATTACACAGGTGGCAACGTCGGCGTAGGTAACACTTCTCCTTCCTATGCTCTGGATGTAGCAGGTTATGGCCAATTCTCCCAACCCGTAA
>JAGXOH010000096.1 GCA_023659985.1 Candidatus Falkowbacteria bacterium LH_S3
GATTTTGGATTTTGGATTTCATTTGGCATTAGGATTTTGTCATTAGGATTTTATTAAGTAGAAGTTTTAGCTTTTAATTTTAAGTTGTAGTTTTTAGCTTTGAGTTTTGAGTTTTTAGCTTTTTATTGTATGAATAAACTAAGAATAGTTATGTGGAGTATTCTGGGAGTGGTTGTATTCGCTCTGTTTTGGTTTAAATTCGTCCCTTTTGGTCATATTTGTTATATTCATAATTTTTTAGGCGAAAATGATTTTATAAGCAATCTCACTCCTAAGGAAAGAATAGTGGAAGAGCCAGGTCAAATAAAAATGATAGGTGAACCTGTTTATTTTACCCTAAGAACTCCTAGGCCTTTTAAGACAGCCACCATAAATTTTAAATACAAATCTTCTGGCAACAAACCAGAAGTTATGGAGTTAGGGGTGTTAGCTGATAATATAAATTGGAGGTATAAGTTAAAACCAGTGGAGAACAAAATTATTGATCAATTGTCTTTGACTTGGGACAAACTAAAAAATGACGGCAGTATTCTTTTACAAAAAAAACCTCAATATAACTGCCTACAAGAATTTTTAAATAATCCACCACCCCAAGAAGAGATAGCTTTATATAATTATAATTGGGATAAAAATTATTTTTTACCCGATTATACTCCTGATAGCACTCGCACTGTAATTAACACCCCGCTTCAAGGATCTTTTCAGTTTTACACCTATATTAAAGATGAAATTTTGGATTTTAAGTTTAATTTTTGGGATATTAATAAAAATAATCAAAAAGATGATTTTAAAATTAACTTATACTATAAAAGTAAGTTAATTTCTTCTAAAAATATATCAGGAGACGAAATTAGCAAGGCAAATGAAGAAATTAATCTTTTGCCAGAATCAGGATTTGATATTCAAGGGCTTGTGGAGGGGAGTTATAAGGTGGAGATCAGAGCTAATAATGATATTATTACAGAGAGAATAAGCTCTGGGCAACAAAAAATTTCTTTTCTTAATAATTTGTATTTAGCTAAACCAGATATTTTAGGAAAAGATCAGCAATCAATTTATCCTCTGCGAATATATACGGATAGCAGTCAATTACAAGCTAAAACCATTTATCCATCTGGTTTACAATCTGTAGCCATCAATGGAGAAGAAGGGTCAGTATTAAAAATAGAAGAAACTTATAAAAAATTTTCACAGGGCATTGGAAATGATTCAGAGGAAAGTGTTGATATTTCTATAAACAAGCCAGGCATTATGTTAGGTGGAGACAGTGTTTTTAGCTTTAGCCAGAAAGCGTTATTTAATCCTGAATTAAGCAAACTAAACTCTAAGCGAGTTTTGGATAAAGGAATAAAATATGTTTTGGCTAACTATCAAACTTCTAGCCGAGAAGAGGATTGGAAAAAAAAGCAAATAAAATTTGATTTAAATTCGGCTTATAGTGAAGATGGCAAATATGAATTTTTGATTTCCGCGCCAGGATTAGAAAAAAATGATGCAGACGAGTATATAGTTATAGATGAGATAAGGGTGGACTTAGAAGGAGAAACTGTGCCGGAAATATTGAAAAGAAAATTAATAAAATCCAAATGACAAACGTCAAAACTTAAAGCTAAAAACTAAGAACTAAAAACTACAACTTCTACTTAATAAAATCCAAATGACAAAGCTCAAATGTC
>JAGXOH010000097.1 GCA_023659985.1 Candidatus Falkowbacteria bacterium LH_S3
TGCACCAATCTCGTAAATTATCTATCCAATTAAAATAATGTTTTTCAAATCTTTGGGGTTGCGTAAGAAGAAAATATCCCATTATTTCACTATTTACTTTATAAATTTTCTCTAAAAATGCGATAACATCGTCTGGCTTCGTTCTCATAGCTTCTTTTTCTTTTTTAAAAAAATCTTTAAAATAAATATTTTTAATATCGAGCGTTAAATCATAAGCGATATTCTGAAAGGTCTCAAATTTTTTTACAAATTCTTTATTTTTAAAATTTTTAAATCCAATTTCAGCCTCTTTCTTTAAGGCATCTTTGTCATAAGCGCCAAGCCAAAATGATTTTGGCTTAAGTTGAGTATACACAATCCAGGGATCAGGGGCATACCCAGAAATTTTTTCCATTTTCTTGTACGAAAGATCGCTCATATAAATTCCGCCAGAATCAAAAAAATAAATGGGCATAAATTGCGTCTGGTCGTACATAATTTTTAAATTTTTTTGATTTTTCATATCTTAAGCATTTAAGTTAATCAAATCCTTGAAGGATAAATTAATTGTTTGTTTGCCTGCCTCATCGGATTTTATTACTATCTTAGGACCCTCTAAGGGTTTTAATAATCCGCCAATTTTTTCTAAGTCTACATCCTCCGCTTTTAGCTCGGGGTGATTTTTTAAATAAACTAATTTAGTAAAATACTCAATTATGCCGCTGTGTCCAACTAAAATGATTTTAACTTTACTGTCTGATTTTAGACGAGAGGCAAGTTTTTCCAAGCGCTCAACTAACCTTTCGATTTCTTGGCCAATGTCTTTTCCGATCAGATTAGATTCTGGGAAATTCTTATCAAAAAATTTTTCTATAAGCAATTGATTTCCTCTTTTCTCTAATTTTTCTATCGCGGGTTCATAAGCGGGGATTTTTTGACTTTTTTCTTGAATTATTCTTAAATCTTCCTCTCCAAGCAGATGCCTTTTTTCTAGCTCATTAACAAGAGCCTGTTGCGCTTCAGGGGTAAATTCAGTAATTCTGCCCAGTAATTCTTCTTTGTTTCTTATAGTTGTCGATAAACCTTTCTCATTTAAAAAATCTTGAATAGTTTCTTTTAATTGCTGAGGCCGTTTATGAGGACTTAAATAAAATTTATATGTATCAAACTCAGGGTTATATTCTTTTCTCAATTTTTCAAAAAAATCATATTTTCCTTTTTCTGTAACATTTCCCGTCTCATAATCTTTTTCCGGGTGTCTTATTAAATCAATATCCAAAACAACATTCTTTCCATATTCTAATTTCTCATGAATTTCTTTTTCTATTTTTTCCTGTGGCAAATTCTCTGATTTATATTTTTCCATAATTATTCTTCGGTTATTTTATTTAAAGATGCATTAAGTGCTTTTGAAATTTTTCTCAAGGTATCAAGAGCAGGATTTTTTCGCTTCTCTGCTTCAATATTTACAATTGCGTTATTTGAGATATCGGCTAACTGAGCTAATTTTCCTTGTAATAGTCTTTTCCCCTCTCTTGATTTTCGTATTGCTAATAACTTACAATTTAATGTTAGCAAATTATTTGTATTTAGTAAATATTTTGTATTAGTCCAGCTCATTTTGGACAACAAACCATTATTTATTAAATAATCCAC
>JAGXOH010000098.1 GCA_023659985.1 Candidatus Falkowbacteria bacterium LH_S3
CTCCCAACCCGTAACTGTCGGTACTCCTATAGCAGATACCCATGCCACCACCAAGAGCTATGTGGATTCAGAGTTAGCCGAAGCTACCTCTACAGCAGAAAACACTTATGTTAACGAAGCCGGCGACACCATGACTGGAGCTTTAGACATCCAGCAACCAGATACAGGTGATATATTTAACATTTCCAGCAGCACAGCAGGGGATTTGATGACTATAACCAATGAGGGCGACGTTGGCATCGGAACGACGAATCCTGGGCGAAAATTAGAAATAACTGGGGGGGCACATCCTTCTTTACTCTTTAGCGATAATGACAGTGGTAGAGATTTATATGTCGGAGGAGGGTCACAGTCTAGTCTAGGAACTTCCGAAGCTACTGTTGGAGTAACAAACGGAAATCTCCATTTAGATTCAGAATCTTCTTCTAAAATATATCTTCAACATTATGCCGAATCAGATGTTATTACCAACGCAAATGGCGGCAACGTCGGCATCGGGACAACAAATCCTGCTGCTGGGAATAAATTACACGTTGAAGGACAATGTGTGACAGGTGATACTTTATTAAGTGTGGTTGAAAATAATGAGCAGCAGGATGTTGAAAGTTCAAAGTTAAAAGATGAAAGTAAGAAAGTTCCTATTAAAGATGTAAAAGCTGGAACATATGTTTATTCTCTTGATCAAAAAACAGGCAAATTAATGCCTGCTAAGATTAAAGGATTATTGGATATGGGCAAAAAGCCGATTTATAAGATTGAAACAGAAGACGGCCGAACTATCAGGACAACAGGGAATCATCCCTATTTAGTGCGTTATTCTTCTCTAAGGGAAGATGATTCAACCTTGTCAGGTCGCAATATTACCAATTTATCTTTAAATTTGGAAGGTTCTAATTTAAGTAATAAAGAAAAGGACCTAATTAATCCTTTGGCGTCATTTTGGGGAATTTTCAGCCAAACAACCGCAAAAACTTTTCCAGCAGAATATTCCGCGAAATCTTTATCATTAGTCACCAAAACCCTTTCCTCTTTTAATGACAATTTAGCGAGTTTTTCATCAGACACACCTTTGGAAGCAAGGACAACATCAACGGCTTTTGTTCTAAGGGATTTATACAATTCAATTCGGACATTTTCATCCAATAAAAATTTAAACTTTAAGCAGGACATAATTTTCGCCTCTAGTGAGGTCAGTAGCGTAAGCAAGAGCGGACTGGATATGCTTTTTGGTCAAAGAAGGGAATGCCTTGAGAATATCCTCAACAGAAGTTCCGTTTTCCAGCATATCCAAAACCTGCCAAACCATAATCCGAGTTCCCTTGAAGCTTGGCTTTCCATGGCAGACACTTGGGTCAGCGACAATATATTGATTGATAGTAATTTTTCTCCTACTCATAGTAATCTTAATGATAACAGCGACACGAATATTTTGTCAACTTCACGATGGACTCGCGTTGCTGAATTAAACGAAGGCGACCAGATCGCAGTAGCAAAACTTGGGGAAACACCTGGTGTTAAAGAGCGAAGCGGGGAAACACCGA
>JAGXOH010000099.1 GCA_023659985.1 Candidatus Falkowbacteria bacterium LH_S3
TAGGTTAAGGTTTATTATTAATTAATTTTATTAGTTGACCTTTCCTAAATTACAATTTATTATATTTCGGTTAGATTTTAAATTGCAGAACCAATACCCTTTCGGTTAGATTTTATAATGTTGAATACGGGTCTCTTGTTTTTTTATATTTTTTTTGTTAATATAAAATTAATATATTTTTAGGTATTTTAGTAGGTTTTTTATTTTTTAAAGTGCCGCTTATGTCTAAAAAAATATTATTAATAGAGGATGACAATTTTTTAGTGGAGATGTATAAGATAAAGTTTGAGAAAGAAGGCTATAAAGTAGCTACGGCTTTGAATGGAGACGAAGGAATAAACCAAGCTCGGAAAGAAAAACCGGATCTTATTTTGTTGGACTTGGTGCTTCCTGAAAAAGACGGCTACGAGGTTTTGGAGGTATTAAAAAAAGATGAACAGACAAAGGCTATTCCAGTCATCATTCTTTCCAACCTGGGGCAAAACGGAGAGGTTAAAAAAGGGAAAGAAAAAGGAGCCGAAGATTATCTTATAAAAGCTAATTTTACTCCTCGTCAATTAATGGACAAGGTTAAAAAGAAAATGGACCAGATCTCAAAAAGAGAATAAGCACAAAAAAAAGAAGCTGTATAGCTTCTTTTTGCTTTTTAATAATAAATAATATTTTAAAATGAAGAGTCTTGAAAAGAATCTAAAGAATAAAAGGAAAGAGGGGATTTATGCTATTTTAAAAGAGGTTGATAAATTCGTAACACCTGCAGTTGAGGAATTGTTGGATTCTAAGGTGGAGGATAAATTTAAACATATTGTAGCATATCAGGCTATGACCGGAGGTAAAAAGTTGCGATCCTCCTTGTTGCTTTTAGGGTGCCTTGGTTGCGGAGGTAGTATTAAAGATGCTATTTATCCTGCCGCTGGCATAGAAATACTTCATAACAGCATTTTAATGATTGATGATATTATAGATCATAGCCTGTGGAGAAGAAAGAAGTTAACAGCCTGGAAAAAGCATGGAACTTCCATTGTTCAATGTTTAAATTTTATTTATTCCGCTTCTGTTTTTCAGTCTGTTTATTATTCGCGAAGCCCCAAGGCTTTGAATGATAGGTTTGCTTATGCTTATAAGTTGGTTCTTCAAGGAGAGATGATTGATATTTTAATGGAACAAACCGGAAGGAAGGATGAAAAATATGTTCAAAAAAATAGATATTCAACAGTTACTCTGGAAGAATATTTAAAAATGATATCCCAAAAAACCGCTTCTCTCATTCAGGTAGCCGCTGAGGCCGGAGGATTATGCGTTAAGGCAAGGGAATCTCAATTAAGCGCTTTAAGTAAATACGGGCACAATTTAGGGATTAGTTTTCAAATTCGTGATGATATTTTGGATCTTTATGGAGATGAAGTCAAATTCGGTAAAAGCATAGAAGCGTGATAATATCGGATTTTTTTAACACTTACCATTTTTCCATTTTGACAAGTAAAAGATCCACTAGATAAA
>JAGXOH010000009.1 GCA_023659985.1 Candidatus Falkowbacteria bacterium LH_S3
CGAAAATTGGAGGATTTCCCAAGTCATTGATTAAATAAGGAATAGCGCCGATATGATCATAATGGCCATGAGTGATAATAATACCTTTAATCCATTCTTCTTTTCCTTTTAGGTAGCTTATATTAGGAATAACGCAATCAATTCCAGGCATATTCTCTTCAGGGAACTGCAATCCCATATCAATAATAATAATTTCTTTACGATATTCAAGAATTGTCATATTTCTTCCTACTTCTTCTAACCCCCCTAAAACAATTACCTTAAGCTTATCTTCACCCTTACCAAGGGTTTGTTTTTGGACAACATTTCCTTTTGTGGAACTAGATTTTCTTTGTCTACTCCCTGGCGCGCTTTTTTCTTTTTTAATATTGGTGTTTTTCTTTATTTTTTGATTTTGTTTACCACCAGTGTTGCGATTTAGGAAATCCTGAGTTTGTTTTCCTTTGTAATTTCCAAACATACATCTGTTTCTCAATCCCTAATCTTTGTTTTGCTAACATATCCGAAAAAATTTAGTTATTTTCCGATTCTCACACGATGATCCGCTTCCTAAGAGTCCATAGTTGGAAGGAGTGGAACAACGAGATTAGAGATCTGAGTTCTTAATTATTTATTATTAGTAACTTATTATTTATGATCCGCATATTTGTATGCTCATTATTTTAATATTAACAAACATACGAATAAATAATCTGTGGGGGCGGAGAGATTTGAACTCTCACGACAACAAATGTCATTAGCTCCTGAAGCTAACGCGTCTACCAATTCCGCCACACCCCCTTTTTATCAAAAACTTCACCTACAACGATTAAAAATCAATTAATAATGAAGTAACAAAATCTTACCAAACCAATCTTTCCCCGGTTCTAATATACCAATTAGAAATATTGGAAAATCTATCTTTAGGAGAATGGATAGAAAATGTGTCAAAGCCTTTTACCTTTTTACTTTGCACATAAAGATACTTGGAAGAAAACATAGGTATGACAGGTAAATCTTGCTTAATTAGTTCTTGGATTTTTTTATATTTCTTAGCTCTTTCTTCCTGTTTAGGAATCTCTCTTATTTCTTCCAATAATTTATCAACTTTTTCATTTTGATAGTTAGAGATATTCATACCTCCTTTTTCTGCTTGAGAAGAATGCCAAAAAGCATAATAATCAGATTCTTCATCCGCAACCTGAATATAATAAAGTGCTTCAAAATTTCTTGGTTCTATTAATTCGGATTGGATATCGCCAGTTGACACAATGTTTATATGAGTGTGAACGCCTATATCTTCCCAGTTCTTTTTTATCTCATTTACCACTTTTTTATTTTGTTTATCATCAATAGTAGCCAGATTTAAAGATAAAAATTTTGGGGTCTTGTTTTCTTCCTGACTTCTAAGCCACTCTCCTGCACCTAAGGTTAATTTTATTTTTTCCAGTTCAGTTAATTCCTCTTCCTCTTCCTCTTCCTCTTCCTCTTCCTCTTGCTCCGAGTCTTCCTGGGTGTCTCCTTGTTCTTCTTGATCTTGTTGAGAAGTATTTTTTAAATTTTCAACTTTCTCCTCTAATTCCTGTATCTCTTTGTTTGTTATTTTAAATTTTTCCCATCCAGCTTCTGATAATAAATCTTGAGCTTTCTGTTTTTCAAATCCATAACCACTCATATTTGAAGCGTAGACAGGGCTAGTTAAAGGGAACGGAGATTTTATAGGTTCTAATACAGCATAAGAAAAACTATCAGCTATACCTTGTTTGTTAAGGGCATATGCCAAGGCCTGTCTAACTTGTTGATTTTTTAAAGCCGAATCACTATCCTGATTTAAAAATATAGAGCTGACCCGTGGCATATCTAGTCTGTAAAAATTCAAAGAATCTTGAGCAGCCAACTCTTGTTTTTGGTAATAAGGCAAATAGGCAATACCGTCTATCTTATTTTTATTCAAATCACTTATCGCTTCTGTATAATTAACATAAAATTTGAATTGTATCTCCTCTACAAACGGCTTACTTCCATAATAATCTTTATTTCTAACAAGGCTATATGCCTGAATATTACCCTTAGTATCTTTTGTCAAAGATTTAAACATATAAGGCCCAGATCCTATTGGCTTAAGATTTAATTCCGCCAAGTTTGCTGATTGTTTTGGGATTTGAGACCAAATATTTTTAGGCAATATTCCAAATGTTAACAATTGTTTAAAAGGAGCATAAGGTTTGGATAAAATAAATTTTATTTGCTTGGTATTTATTTTTTTAACAGTCACTCCACTAAATTTTGACCTTAATGGTGAATTATAGTTCTTATTTTTTATGGCACTAAAAGTAAATATAATATCATCTACAGTTAAACTTTCACCATTATGCCATTTAACATCTTCTCGTATTGTAAAAGTGAACTTGGTGTTGTCTTCATTAACTGTAGAATCAGTCACTAAATCACCAACCAATTTCCCTTGTTTGTTGTATTGATACAAAGAGGAAAAAATAAGCTTTCCAATATCTCCATCTACATCGTTTATTTGTGAATATAAAGGGTTTATATACTGGGGACTTCCCACAACACCTTCAATATATTCTCCTCCGACTATTGGTACTTTTTGTAAGTTGTTTTGATAAAAACAAACCCCTAATATAATAAAATTAATCACAATAAAAACTAACAAAACCCTAATCACCCAAATTTCTTTAGAAGAAAGAGCTTTTTGGGCATGTTTTAGTTGTCTAAAGCTAGGTATTTTTGATTTAGATAAGGAATAAACCAATCTCTTGTCTAAATCTAGCCCTGCCTCTTTATTTCTTTTAGGGATTATTTTATCTTTAATATATCTAAAGCCAAAATTAAAAGATTTTTTAAGCCTAGATATCAAAGGTAAGATTTTCCTTTTTAGTATGTTCACAAAAAATTATATTTTACAAGCTACAAGAGTATTGCCAATAAAGAGATACCCAAAAAAGCAACTACCAGTCCGATTGTTATCCAATACAATATTCTATCCACACCTCTTCTGGCCATATGAACATTGCCACCACCGCCAAAAGCTCCAGACAGACCTGTTCCTCGATTTTGAAGTAAAATGGAAACAATTAAAAATATCGCTATAAAAATTTGAATGATTTTTAACAAAAACATATTTGATCTTAAAAATTGAAAGTTTGCATTCATTTAAACCAACAACAATAAAAAACTTTATTCTTGTTCTTTTTTATCTTTGCCCACCCATGCTTTTTCCACTATTTTTTGCATAATTTGAGGATTGTTAACGGCTAAATCAGCCAATATTTTCCTATCTAATTCAATATTGTTTTTTGCTAAAGCGTTTATAAAATTTGAATAAGACAATTTTTGGTTGTCAAGAAAAGCGTTTATTCTAATTTGCCACAATCGTCTGGCCTCTCTTTTCTTTTGTTTGCGATGAGAATATGAGTGAACACCAGCTTTGGTAACAGCTGTTTTTGCTAAATGAATTAAATTTTTTCTTCCCCACTTATAACCCTTAGCTTGTTTTAAAAGCTTACGTCTTTTTTTGACATGAGTTGTCCCTCTTTTTACTCTTGGCATAAAAAATAAATTGCTTACTACTAATTTTTATAAGGAATAAAGCTTCTAATATTCTTTTTGTCCTGAACATTGTCCAAACTTATATCACGCCTTCTACTCCTGGTTAATTCGCCTGTCTCTCTGGTCTTAAAATGATCTTGACCGTTTTTGCGCTTTATTATTTTACCTTTTTTAGTAACTCTAAATCTTTTAGCTATTGCCTTATGTGTCTTTAATTTTGGCATATAAATATCATATCACAATATCACTCTTGGCTAAATAATTCATAAAGAGTAATAAAACGATATTATTTTTTTAAAATAAATTGAAATTTTTGTCTTATAAAACAAAAACTAAATAAAAACCAGGATAAACACCTGATTGTGGTAATTAATCTTATTGTTTCAATAAAACTATTATATACTTGGAACCTTGTTTTGTCAAGGGCTGCTCTATTTTTATATCCAATTCTCTTATGTCTTGTATGCTTTCTACGAAGCTATTAATTATCTCTTTGGCTTTTTCCGGGCGCTGTCGTTCTCTTCCTTTAAGGGTTAATTCAATTTTTAATTTATTGCCTTGTTTCAGAAACTTGATTGCTTGGTTAACCCTGACGTCAAAATCATGCTTGCTTATCCTAATTGAAAGCCGAATCCCCTTAGTTTCCATCTTTTTTTGTTGCAATTTTTGTTTATGAGCCTTTTTTTTCATTTCATATTTCCACTTGCCTAAATCCAATATTTTGGCTACCGGCGGGGTGGTTTTAGGACTAACCTCTACTAAATCCAAGCCCACACCCTCTGCTTTAGCTAAGGCTTCAGAGGTTTGTACTTCACCGGCTTTTTCTTGGTTTTCATCAATTAAAAAAACAATTTTTGCTCTTATTTGCTTGTTTGCCGGAAAATTTTTGCTTTGATCCTCCTTTGGTTTGGCTTTTTTAAATTTCTTCCTCATGACAGTAATTTTTTATTTAAAAATTAAAAAAGCATTTTATGCGTCTATAAGTTTTGTTTATTATATAGGAAAAGCGCAAAAAATGCAATATAAAAAAGGTTCTTACTGATATTAAAAGCTAAAAGGCCAAACTTGATGCTTGACCTTTTTGTTTGTCAATAATGAAATATGTCTTTTAAATATTCAACATTTTCCTGATTTTTGCTTTTCATCCATTCTTGATGCTTAAGATAGAATTTGGAGTTTTCCTGTAAGGATTTGGCAAGAATAGCCCGATCTCCATTGTTTAGACTGATGCCCATTCCCACTTTTACGAGAATATGAGATACATATTTTCTTGTGTAATTGGAAGCCTCTTCTATCTCTCTAAGAATAAGCCCACTTCCGCTAGGCACTAAATAATCATTAACATTATCCGTCCCAAACTTAACCTCCACTCCGCATCTTAAGATTTCGGCCAATCGGGTTATACTATTGTGAGTGGGTGTTGTTTCTGAGCGAGGAGGATTCATAGAAATGCCAGCTGTTGGGCAACAAATAACTCCGATGTTGTACTTAACCAAAAGATTAGTTAATCGGGAAAAATCAAAACCGTTGTAACAAGAGGGTGAAATCATATGAACCAACCACAACTTGGGATGAGTGCCACCAGCAAACCAAGCCAATTTCCGAGGAGACAATCCTTCCAAACATTCAATAACCTGAAAGGAGCCTCTCTCATAAGCTGAATTTTTCTGATCTACATGTATATGAGCCTCTTTACCGTATTCATAACTCATTTCCAGGATTAAATTAACATGTCCTTTAAATCCAATTCTACCTTGACGATCATCTTTTTCAGGGAGGCCAACAAGAAAATCAGCTCTTGATGCCGCCTTGTTAACTATATCATATCTGTCAGATTGAAGAGTTGGATTTTTAAATCCAAAAAGAGGGTAGCAACCAACTTTTAAACTAATACTTTCCCGATAAAAAATTTTTAATTGCAAAGCTATCTCAAAAGCTTCTAAGCCAATATCCGGGGTGGTGTCAACAATCGCCCCTATTTCTCTGGTGCCAATCTTGATAGCGCGCTCAATTTGCTTAGTCATTCTATCCTGCAAACTTTTGTGTGTATAAGCATCTCCTTCATGTAAGAATCCGACTAAATCCTGTTTGGCTTCTAAGGGAAGATCAGCAATCTCATTTAAATTTATCCCCGACGGGAAAAACTTGTTATCATAGGTAAAGACACGATCTAAGTGTATATGGGCATCTACTAACCCGTAAACAACCTGTTTTGTTTGATAATCAGATTGCCCCTTAATAGCCATTTCCAAAATTTCAGTAGTCCAGGTCCCCAAAAACCATTGATTTTGTTCTAGCCAAGACCCGATTTCCTCAATATTTATCTTAACAGACATAATCCCTCCTTTTCCTTTTTAAGGTGCGTTTTAATTAAATAAAAACAACAAGATTGCCCCTCCTGTCTTTTCTAAAAAATATAAAATTAATTGAACATCAACCCTTTTATCAAAAATATTCTTTGATTTATGGAGCATTTATATGATAAAATCCGAACCTATTTTGAACGAAATTGATCCCTTGCCGCGCTTCAGGCGACAAAAACAAAATCCAACGCTCTGGCAGGGCAAAAGAGAAAGGAGTTTTTAGAGAACCCTGCCCTCGCTTCCGCCACCGCAATTTTTCATACCAGCTTCGCTATCATGATAGCCTTTACATTTTTAATTTATCAAACTACAGCGAAAAATTAAACTCGGATTTCTTTTTCCAGCCAATCAATTTTTTCGTTTTTGCGCCTCCAAAAAATATCTTCCCAAATATAGTGGATCACCTTCAGTCATAAATTTTAATGATTAACCCTAAAAGAGTCCTTAAAGTAAGAATCCTTTTGGGATTAACCATATTCGTAGCTAATCCCAGTTGATTACTTATAATCTTTTTACCCCCTAAATGTGCCTGGCAATGGCAAACCCAATCTATTAAGATTCTTTAAAATTGAAGCTAACAGAGCTAATGCTATTAAGACAAAAAATGCTGGAACTATATAAGCCAATGAGGGTAAAGCTTGTCCTACCATTTCAATTACTGCAAAACCTAAAACATAAGCTAGAACTAGTCCCTTCATAAAATTGGCCAACTTTCCAAAAAGGAATTCTTTCTTGACAATAGCGGCAATAATCCCCAAAATAATATCAATCATTATCATAATTATAATAATCTGCATCTGTAGGGTTCCAAATAAAGTTGAAATACATTCCATAAATTTTAATTTTATTATTTCTTTTTTATTATTTCGACCTTTAATATCCTCTTTATTAAGGGCTATTTTTAACTAATAGGAGCTAGTAGGGCCTGAAGCTTTCTTTGGGGGAAATAAATTCTTGCCACTTAATATTACAATCAAAACTCCCAAAATTACTTCAGTATAAATCAAATTATCTCCCTTTAAGATAAAAGGCATTACAACTACTAACAATCCAAAAATAGGGATTAAATATTGTAAATATTTCATAATTTCCTATAAAATTTTAGCTTGTTAGTCTCCACCTTTAACGTCCTCCATACTATAAGAACCTGCTGCGCAGAACCTTGAAATTAAGCATAGCTTAATTATAAGAACTTCTTTTAAAACTCTAAACTTCATTTTACTTTATTATTAAGGAATTTTCAACATCTCCCTTTTTAAAAGAATATTTTTGATCTTCAACTCCCTCCATAGACTTATAGCAACTCTCACAATAATTTACTAAAACGTTGTAAGCTTTGATTATTCTTTTCATCTCCCCTTCTGTTTCTGAACTACCCTGGTGCTTATCTGGGTGATACTGATGAGCAAGAGTATAATAAGCTTTCTTAATTTCATCAATGGAGACGAGTTGGGGGAATTCCAACAGTTTTCTTGCTTCATCTATTAGTTTAAAATTGCCGAGGTCAAGATTAATATTCACAAATTGTAGAGCGGGTAACGGGAATCGAACCCGTATCTCTACCTTGGCAAGGTAGCGTAATAACCACTATACCATACCCGCAATTCACAAAAACTTGAAGTTCAAATACCACAATTCTAAAAATTTTTGTTTATTTTTTTGTTTCGGATCTCAAATTTCATACTTCAAATTTTCTATTTAGTGCTCTATTCTTAAAATAGTTCGAACGCATTTCGCCGCCTGCGGCGGCGACAGCCAGCCCCCCAAAATTTGAGCGGCTTCACCGCGATCTTTGACAATTTCAAGTTTTTCTATAAGTTAATCATAACTCATTACAGTAAATTCTTCAAGAAAAAAGCGGCTTTGTCTTTTATGTCGGGTGCCGCTAGACCCTTGTTGTTCAGCTCGCTTTCTTGCGAGCCAGATATTCTTTGCCTTTGCCAACATCCGTGTTGATCGGAACGCTTTTGGCACAAAGTGGACATTCCGCTTCGTCCCATGCGTCGAGCTTGGAGCTTGACATTGACAAGCGCAAAGAGCTTCGGCGGATCTGCCACATCCTGCGGTGTGATTCCTCCGCGATTGCAGAGAACGCCGAGGCCGACGATCTTGCCACCGAGGGCACGACTTGCTTCAACGACTTTCTTTGCTGAACCGCCGGTGGTGAGAACATCCTCCACCACCAAGACGTTTTTTCCGGCGACGAGTTTGTCGTAACCGCGCTTGATGATGAAAGTGTCGCCACTCTCTGCTTTCTCGGCATAAACACCAAACACTTCACGTCCGGTGATCTCCGAGAGGTGATACGCTATCCACTGCGAGAGGATTACGCCACCGATAGCCGGAGCAATGACTACTTCCATACTGTCGTTCGCAAACTGCTCGGCGATTGCTCGGCACAAATCCGATGTTTCCTTGGTATGCGGATATACCGCATCCTTATTGATATAAGCCGTGCCGTGCTTGCCGGAAGTGTAGACGATGTGGCTGTTGGCGATGACTGCACCAACGTTTCCGAGGACTTGTAAAACTTCTTGCTCGTTCATAATTTCACTTCCTTTCTTATAGAGAACTGTTGCGATTTCTTCAGCGATCTTCTTCGCTGCATCTACGGATGTGCCGATTTCCGCTGGTGGCTTCGTGATCGGGCGACCGATGACCAGAGCTGTTGCGCCGGCCTTGATCGCTTCCGCCGGAGTCATTATTCGTTTCTGATCGCCAGCGGCTGCCCATTCGGGACGAACGCCAGGCGTGACTTTCAGCAGACTGCCGAGCTCTTTCTGTTTTCCGAGAAACTCAAGCCCCTGTGGCGAACAGATGATCCCGTCGCAACCGGCGATCTCCGCATCGCGTGCCAGTTGCAGAACCTTGGCTTTACTCGGTCCGCCGAAAATCAAATGAGCGTTGTTCTCCTCAAGCGATGTAAGAACCGTGACAGCGAGGACGAGCAACTGCTCCTTGTTGGCAACAGCGGCCATCATCGCCTTAACGCCTGCCGAAGCGTGAACATTGAACATCTTGACATTCAATCCGGCGACTGCTTTGGCTGCGCCACCGACCGTGTTGGGAATGTCATCGAACTTGCCGTCGTAGAAGACTTGTCCGCCGAGCGAATGAACAAACTCAACGACTTTGGGAGCTCCCACTGCCGTAAGCAACTCCAACCCGACCTTGAAACACCCAACATACGGAGCAAGGTTTTCCACGAGGGACTTAGCCTTATCCAAGCTGTCCACATCAAGAGCCACAATAATCCTGTCTTTTGCTTCCATAGTTACATCTCCTTTCAGTATTTGGTTTTCGAAGTACAAATTGAGCCAAGCACTATCTTAACCCTCCTATAGCTTACATTACAGCAAAACAAGGAAAAAAACAAGGTTAAAACAAAAAACAGAAATTCCCCAGAATTTCTGCAACAAACAATATGAAAAAATTTTCTTTTACTAATTCAAAACCGCCAATTGATTTTTTCGCCAAAAATTCCCTACAATTTGGTCGCCGAGCGAAGCGAAGCGAACCAACGAAATTTGATTTTTCCTTACTGGTGCTCTATTCTTAAAATAGTTCGAACGCATTTCGCCGCCTGTGGCGGCGACAGCAAGCCCCTCCAAAATTTGAGCAGCTTCGCCGCGATCTTTGACGATTCAAGTTTTTCTTGGGCAGCAAATTCTTTATAATTTCTTTCTACTTTTAAATTTCAAGAAAAACACTATGCCGCCAAGAATTAAAATACTGGCAATGATCAATGCTAATGGTAAGTATTTTGCCTTATCAAGCCCGGGCTGAGACACTCCAGTTGGTCCTACGCCGCCTTCAGGCTGTGTATTTTTAAAATATACTTCATAATCAAAGTAGTCTGAAAAATCGTCAATCCATATTTCAGCAAAACTTGAACCCAAGTACTTTAATGTAAAATTTTCTCCTTGAAAAACCTGATTGGGTTCTAAAATAATCTTCTCCCCATTTATTTCGAATTCAGCTGAATATGTACATATAAAATCGGTGCAACCAATCTTATTTTTCTTTTGCGGTAGGATTGTAATTTTATCAATATTTTTTAGAGTTGTCTGCCAGCCGATATGCTCAATATGAGCATATTTAAGTTCACCGCTTTTATTGTAGAGAAAAATTTCGCTTGGATTTGGTGGCCCACAACCCCCAACGCTGAAAAAGATATCCCCATCTTCTATAATTTCGGGCGGGAGAACGACATATTCCCAATCTTTAAGGGATTGTAATATCCGTTCATCTATAGAGCCACACACTTGTTTATTTTTAATGGCTACATTTCTATAATCTACGGATATTTTACTTTCTGCATCAAATATGCATTCATCCATTTTGTCGTCCCAACAACCAGATTTATCGTTAACAGAACATGAAGCGCATTTAC
The DNA here is from genome assembly GCA_023659985.1 of Candidatus Falkowbacteria bacterium LH_S3. GTDB lineage: Bacteria > Patescibacteriota > Patescibacteriia > Patescibacteriales > JAGXOH01 > JAGXOH01. The sequence goes on from JAGXOH010000009.1 coordinate 10,306, forward strand.
CACAGGAATATTTATATGATATATTAGTTTCCGTTTCGGTTTTCTGTATTTTGCCGAGTAAATTTGGCATCGGAAGACATTTTGCTTCTACTTCTTTACCAAACAAAACAACCAATATCATTAAAAAAATTAAACTAATTTTTATTTTATTTTTCATATATAATTTTGATTATTTTTTAAATAATAGTAAAAATTTTCTTTTACTAATTCAAAACCGCCAATTGATTTTTTCGCCAAAAATTCCCTACAATTTGGTCGCCGAGCAAAGCGAGGCGAACCAACGAAATTTGACTTTTCCTTACTGGTGCCGTGGATGAGACTCGAACTCATACGGATAAAATATCCAAGGGATTTTAAGTCCCTCGCGTCTACCATTCCGCCACCACGGCTTCTCTTATTTTCATCTTATAATTCAAGGTGGGGGTTTATATAAAATTGATTATAAACCATAAATTGCGTATCTTTAAATAAAAATGTGGAGATGGCGGGAGTTGAACCCGCGTGTTAACAAGCTCCTATAAATACATCTACAAGGTTAGACCGATTTTTGATTCACTATTACTTCACAAATCAGACAAAAAAAGTAACAGTTAGTTTTCTTTAGATTTGGTTTATTAAGCAGAAAACACTCTTAATAAACCTATCCTCTGTTATGACACCCGCTAGTCTCGCTCAAAAGAACTGACGTTTCCGCTAGAGGAGTTACGGTGCGGATGATTGCAGTTAATTAAATTAAGCTACAACAGGAGCAAGGGCAGGCACTTTCATAGTGAAAGCACTTTTTACCTTGCTAGCAGTTTTTTCTACACTTATTTTTTGAAGAAGGATTTACGTGTTTACTCCAATGCACCCCTTGCATATTTATAGTTGAACTTATTAGCGAATCCTTGCATCCCCAAATTAAACAAATATACCAATTTATATTATTTTATCTCTTCTTTTTGTCAAAGTACGAATCTTTCTATCTTGTTCTCTTTTTTTAATAACTTCTCGCTTATCATATTTCTTTCTTCCGCGAACCAAAGCAAACTCCAATTTTATTAAGCTTTGTTTAGTATATACTTTCAGTGGTGCCAATGTCAATCCTTTTTCTTGACGTTTACCCAATAAATATTGAATTTCTTTGTTTTTTAAAAGCAATTTTCTGGGTCTATCTGGCTCATAATCTGGCATATTACTCGCGTGCTTATATAAAGGTATGTGGGTATTTACCAAATAAAACTCTGGCTTACCTTTAAAGGAGTAGTTTACAGTAACATAGCTACCTTTAAGCTTAATTTGGCCAGATTTAACAGATTTGGTCTCATAACCTTTCAGGACCAGGCCAGCTTCATAGGTTTTCAGTATCTCAAAATCAAAATACGCTTTTTTATTAGTAGCTAACGTAGCCATAAAATATGTTCATAACTGGAAACTTAATACTTATTCCTTTTATGTTTCCATTTCTTGCATTAGCTTAATTGTCTTCTTTTTTCTTTTTTTTAATGAATTCATCTAACATTTCTTTATTTATTTCTGTAACCTCATCATTGCTTAAACCTTTATTCTTGTCAATCTCGCCTTTTCCTTGTCTATTTTTATGTTCTTGTATATCAAAAGCTAAGGCCGTGGCTTTTTTGTAGCTAATATTAGAATATCCTTTGTCATTAAGGGTTTTCACTTTTTTTATTATCTCTATATCATCAGAAACAACAACATTTTGTCTGCGATTGTGATCTATTAATTCCATTATTTTATCATCTGCACAAGTATAATAATTATCACGCGGAGAATAAATTACTGTTAAATTGCTTTCAATATATTTATCTCCTAATGGATCATTGCTATCAAACACCAACACCACTTTCTTATTAGTGTTACTGAAATAATCCAAAAGAGAGCTTATAAGCATTTGATTGAAATCTTGATATTTTAGAATTCCCAATTTGCCGGATAGATTGTTTCCATCAACTATATATGTCATGATAAATCTAGATAAAAAATCCTAAGGACAAACTGTTAAAAATAGCCCTAAGGATTCTTTAATATCTAAAATTGATTTTTTTGGTTTCTTAATTATTTTCTTTGGAATCAGTTTGTTGCTGTGGGGAAGCTTTATCTTTTTTTGATTCTTGTGTCTTTTGATCTTGTTGTTTGTCTTGGTCATCTTTATTAAGATCACCTTGTTGTGAGGATTGTTGTTGAAATTGCGACAAATTCCATTGCTTTAATTTGTCAATAACCTTTCTGTTAGCTATCACGTTTTGAAGATAATTTCTATAACTTGGCTCTTTTACTCTTTCCTCCACCTTTGTGTATCCTTTATATTGGTCCAATAATTCCTGTTGTTTTTTATCAATATCTTCTTTGGTAACCTCTACTTCTTCTTTTTGAGCAATCTCTCTAATAACTAAAGCGCTTTTTACTCTTTTAATAGCATCCGGAGATAAATCCTTCATTAATTGCTCCTTGCTTTTACCAATGTTTTTTAAATAATCCTCAAATTTGCCACCTTGGTCTTTTATGTTTTGCTCTATTTCAGAAACTATAGTTTCAACCTCATTGTCAACCAAAACATCAGGCATATCACTGAATTTGGAATTCTCTATTATTTTGTCAACCAACTTGGTTTCTGTTTTTTGTTCAGCTTGTTGTTCTTTTTCTTTTCCTAAATTATCTTTTACTAACTTTTTTAGTTCTTGTAAATTCCCTACTCCTAAATTTGAAGCAAATTCATCATTTAATTCAGGCATTTTTCTTTCCTGTACATCCTTAATCACTACTTTAAAATCAACATTCTTGCCAGCTAAGTTTTTTTGATGATGCTCTTTAGGGTATGTTAAACTGAATTTTTTCTCTTGGCTCTTTTTTGCGCTTTTAATTTGATCGTCAAAACCAGGAACCAAATTTTGTTGACCAATTATTATTGCGGTATCCCTGCTCTGGCCACCTTCTATAGCAACACCTTCTTGATACATATCAACATCAACAACCACTTTATCTCCTTCCTTAGCATCTCTATCAACAGATTCTTCTGTTGTTTGTCTTTCTTGTAAATTTTTTAGCGCATCTTCAACCTCCTTATCTTCAACTTTAACTTCTTCAGATTTAATATCTAAATTTTTATACTCTCCCAATTCCGCTTCAGGTAATAAGGCAATAACCACTTTATATTGCATAGCTTCATTAGGAGCCAATTTAGTAATATCCACTCTTGGTTGTCCGATTGGTTGTCTTTTTAAATTTTCATCAATAGCTTTTTGTACAGTATCATTAACAGCTAAGCGAGACGCTTTCTCCAAAATAGCCATTTCTCCCACTTTTTGTTTTAATACGTCATAAGGTGCTTTACCTGATCTAAATCCCTCTATCTGAGTTTCTTCAGACACTTTTTCAGTTCCTTGATTGATATAGGGTTTAAGCTCTTCATAGGAAAGTTCAACGTTTAGCTCTATTTGAGATTTTTCCAGTTGTTTTTTTTCTACATTCATAAATTATTTCCATTGCTTTGTTGTTTTATTGTTTTATTTTACCTCTGAACAACAATCAAAAATGATTAAAAAAATGTCATTCAAAATTAATTCTAAGGTCGAAAGAAAAATTACACAAATTAATTAAAATTTAGGTGTTCACTTTCATATGATATACAACCGTTAGGTAATAAAATAACAAAAACAATTGCTAAGCAATAAATATTAAAATTTAAAAACCGTATAATTTAAATACAAATATAGGTTGTTATTATTCATTAAATACACAAGTAAAGTTAGGTGCCACTTGTTTCTTTCTAGAGATAATTCCTGGTAAAAACACTTTACTTTCTTCCAATTTAGATTGCAGAGCTCTTTCTGTTTTTTTCTGGTCAGTAGTGGCTACCAAAAACAGGGATCCTTCTTTTATTATATCAGTGATAAACAAAACAACTGTATGATAATTCTCAGAATTTTTAATCTTTCCCAATTCTTGTATTAACTCCTCCTCTCTGTCTTTAAACTCATTTAAATCCACAGTTTCTACTTGACCGATACCTAGTTTACCGACTTGAGTTTGAAAATCTTTAAAGTCTCCTTTTATAATATCAATAGCACTTAACTCATTAACACTAGATCTGATTTTAAATAACTCCATACCAAATTGCTTCCAATCCTCTATTTCCGCTATTTTAGCCAATTTTTCAATTATCTGCCTATCCATATCAGTACAAGTGGGGGATTTGGTAATAACCGTATCCACCAATATAGCCGAAAGCATTAAGCCAGCTGTATTTTTGTTAGGCTCCAAATTATGAGCAAAAAAATCTTGAGCAATAATAGTACAGCTTGCACCCCAAGGCAATGACCTAAAAGTGATAGGATCGCTGTAATGAAAGTCTATTTTATGATGATCTAATACTTCTATTATGTTTGCCTCGCTTACTCCCTCTGCTGCTTGGACTATCTCATTATGATCCACTAATATCACCTCTTTCCCAGCTATGTTTTCCAATAATTCAGGGTTTCCAAAATCAAACTTTTCTAAAGTATATGCGGTTTCTTTATTAACATCCCCGGCTCTGGCAGGAAAATACTCTTCCTTGCCTTCCAGATTATTTTTTAATTCAGCATAACTGACAGCGGCAGCGATGCTATCTAAGTCAGGTGACTTATGTCCGATTATATATACCATATTATATCAAATTTAATCAAAATTCCTTATTTTAATAAAAGTCTTGTAAATATTATTTGTTATTTTATTTTTTTACTCTTCTTTTGTTTTTGTTAATTTTCTTTAGTGTCTTCCGTTTTCTTATCATATTCGGATTGTTGGTCACTTTTATTCTCCTGAGCTTCTTCAATAATTTGAGGGTCTTCAGTTTTTTTATCATTCTCTTCCTTTTTCTCTTTAACAACCTCAGTCTCTTCCACATTGTCAGCTTCTTCAACCTTAGAAATGTTTTCTCCTTCTTGAGCATGTTCTGAAGAATAAATGGTTACATCTTCCTCATATTCGCTTTCTTTGTACTCAACAATATCAATATTCCAACCAGATAATCGAGCGGCAAGTCTAACATTTTGACCCTTTTTACCAATGGCTAAAGAAAATTGAGCAGAGGAAACTCTTACCTTTGCCCGTTTATTTTCTTCATCAATTTCTATATTTAAAACCTTAGCCGGAGACAATGCGTTGCCGATAAACTTAACTGAATCCTCGCTATATTCTACTATGTCTACTCTTTCTCCTCCTAATTCATTGATAATAGTCTGAATTCGTCCTCCTTTTTGCCCCACACAAGAACCAATAGGATCAATATTGTCAGCATCTGTCCAAATGGCAACCTTGGAACGAAAACCAGGTTCTCTAACCACTCCTTTGATTTCAATTAAACCGTTGGCTACTTCCGGAATTTCCAAATAAAATATTCTTTTTAATATTTCTTCACAGGTACGAGATAAAATTATTTCTGGCCCTTTGGATTCTTGTCTGACCTCCTTAATATAAACCTTAACCCTATCACCTGGCTCATATCTTTCTCCTGGAACTTGTTCTTCGGACTGTAAATAACCACTAACCTTTCCTAAGTCTATCAATACATTTCTTCCTTCACGTCTTTGGACAACACCACCCACCACTTCATTTTCCTTTTCTTTAAACTCATTAAATATCATATCTCTTTCAGACTCTCTTAATTTTTGAATAATAACTTGTTTGGCTGTTTGGGCAGCCATTCTTCCGTAAGACTCAGGAATCTCTAAAGATGTCCAAATTTCCTCTCCCACTTCAGGGTTGTTTTTGACTATTTGGGCATCACTTAACTGGATCTCTGTTTTTGGATTAAATCTTCTTTTCTCCTCTTCGCCTTCCTCTTTTTCACTCTCTTTTGAATCCTGTGTCTCCACTTCCTCTTCTGTTGCATCTTCTACCACTGTTTTAACATCATAAACTTGCGACTCTTGAGTTTCAGGGTCAAATTTAACTTTAATATTTTGGTTTTTATTGCCGTAATCTTTGCGATAAGCAGCCGCCAATGATGCCTCTATAGTAGAAATAACCGCATCATAATCCAACCCTTTCTCATCACAGATCAAGTGCACGGCTTTAGTTAGTTCAGACATAAAATTGTTGTGGTCTCGGTATTCAGCTCCTTTTTTGGCAACCGATGATATTTATTTTATATTAAAAAAGGCTATTTCATTAGCCTCTTTTGCGCAATTTAAATCCTGCATTAAGGATACTTTTCTATTCCCAACTTATACAATTAATCTAACATATCCGTACCAAAAATGTCAAACGCTACTATTAAAATTATAAAAATCAATTATTTTAAACTAAATCGTTTGAACCTTTTATCCTGTTTAGAGGTCTGGCGTAGCTCAATGAATAGGATCCGCTCTAATCAAGCAAATTTTTATTCCACCCCCTAAATTTTTCCTTTCAAAGATAAAGAAAAAATTTTTCTATTTTATTGTTTTTGCTTTCGCAAAAGCATACTGCCACAATCAGCCCAATAAAAATAAATGAAAGTAATAAAAAGAGGTGCCTCAGTCAATTGATTGAAAACACCTCTTTGGAATAAAATGCTAGAATAAGTAAAATAAGTACTACTTATCCCAGAACGAGAAGAAGTCGTGTAACTCCTCCTCCGGAATCCTCCCTTCTCTTAGCTCCTCTATTAAAAAATCTTTTGTCGCCAACGTCTTCCTTGGGTTAATCAAACTTTTTTGACTAGTTTCCCGGTTTTCCATTATTTTAACCAACGCTTCTATCTCTTCTGTTTCCCCCTCCTTGATCTTTTCTATCTTACTAACATATGCTCTCTTTTTTACAAAAGTTCTTACAGAGAACCTACTTCTCACTTCCCCCACTTTATCATTATAGAAAGTGACAAAGCAATCCTCTATTCCATACCCCTTCACGTCTCTCCTAGATTCGCGGATCAATTCTACCGAAATATTCTCATTCCAAAAGATCCGCTCCGAGAGCTTAATTTCTCCCGGCACATCTAAAACCTTAACTTTATGATGGTTGTTTTTTATCAGATGCATACTTGCATGATACATCTGTTCCAGAACGATAAAGTAATGGATAACATGCCAGCAGGGAAACACATACCTATTTTGAGAAATGAAATAGGGATCTATCTCCCTCAACTTCTTTTTCCTAACACGTGCCCTAAAGACCGACTTCCCTTCAAACCTGTACACCTTACTTATTACAGATTTTCCAGAATGCGTATGGTATTTTGTCTCAGGAATGGATTTCTGATCAAACGCTTCCCATTCTCGCTGATAACGTTTTTCCTCCTCCTTAGATAAAACATCCTCTATTTTTTTCATACTATTCCTCCTTTATGTTGTCTTTCTAAAAATTTATGTTTCCTACCTTACTAGAAAAAATCAAACTTCTTTCATTTTATCCCCTCTTACAATTTAATTTAAAAGAACAAATAACGAGTTATATCTTAATATACTTAAAAAGCTTGTCAATCCCCCCCCCTATGGCTCAAAAAGAATTATCAAAGTATGAAATTATTAAAAATTTAATTGATAAGAAAATCAATGGGACAGAAGCAGCTAAACAGACTGGATTATCTGTTAGACAAGTAAAAAATATTAAAGCAAAAGTAGAAGAGAACGGAGCGAAAGGTATTATTCACGGTAACAGAGGAAAAAAAGGCAATCAGAGAATAAATCCAAAAACTATTGAGAAAGCTAAATATTATCTTCAAACAATGGACTTTGATTTTAAACCAACATTTGCTATGGAGAAATTAGAAAAAAATCACAATATTAAACTCTCAAAAGAAAAAGTGAGACAGATAATGATAGAAATAGGGCTATGGAAATCAAGAGCAAGAAAGAAGAATAACGAATATAGAAGCTGGAGACAAAGAAAGGACTATTACGGAGAGATGGA